>NZ_JBDNLG010000068.1:0-16150 GCF_047718355.1 Ethanoligenens sp. | reverse complement strand
AAATTAAATTATCAAACTAATATAAAAGTCCTTTAAGCGTGTCAGATTTACACCAGATACATCCGCAGTATTCGTTTCATGCCTATGGGAGAACAACCACGCTTTTTGCTGGGGTGATACGGTGCAATGGTGCCCACCCATTCGTCCTGCGGAATGATCTCGTCCATGATTCTAAGAAGTTCTTCCTATCTCGTTGGTAGAACAGATTAAATCAGGGATTCACTAAAGCAAAAAATAAGGCGGTCAGCACCGAAAAGGTGTTGGCCGCCTTGGCTTTTTAAAAGAGCTTGTTTTGCAATAGTCCTTTTTATTGATTATTCACTTTTGGGATCAAAGTCTTTATAGAGCATGCTCGGTTGTACGCCCCGGTTGTTTTGATATTTATTGCTGATATATGGTTTGTATTCGCCTGCAATTGTGTGGAAGTAAATTTGGCAAATCTCCACATCCGCGTAGATGCGGATGGGCTGCACACAACTGATTTCTAATGTCCAGCAGCCGTGGAATCCCACATCACCAAATCCCGCTGTCACATGCACATATAGCCCTAAACGGCCAACAGATGACCGTCCTTCCAGCATGGGCACGCAGTCATCCGCCGCGGTATACTCGTTGGTACTGCCCAAATAAAGCCTGCCGGGTTCAAGAGTCAGACCTTCGGGCGGAATGACAATACGCTGGACCTCGTTTTTGGTTTTCATATCCAGCGTGTGTGATGCATAAACCAGCAGTTCGTTATGCAGTGTGAGATTATAACTGTTGGGGTTGAGCCTGTCCTCGTTATACGGCTGGATCTCGATGGTTTTATGCAGTCTTTTTTTAATTTCAAGCCCTGAAAGAATCATGGCTTTTCCTCCTTGATTTCCTGATGGTTAGTCTGCGGAATGTTCTTTTTCCGGGAGCGGGAAGGCAGCAGGGGCGATTGGCGCAAGTGCGACCGACTATATCGCGCAAACAGCAGATAGGCGACCAGGATCGCGATGGAGATACCGGTAACAGCTTGTCCGGTGGCAAGTCCGGGTGTTGTGTAGGTAAAACGAATCGTGTTATTTCCGGTGTCACATTTTACAGCCATAAATCCAACATTGACTTCCTCAATCTTGGCGGGTTTTCCGTTTACTGTTGCGTGCCAGCCACTGTCATATGGGACGCTGAAAAAGACCAAATTATCTTTTGGCAGAGTGATAGAGGCGAGGAAGCCTTGATTGTTAGTGGTGAAACTGGAACAAGTGTTGACACGCCGCGCGGCACTGTCAGCTGCCAATTGGTCTGTGCTGGTCTCGTAGATATCGGATATTGGCAAAGGTGTGAGCAGGCGTCCATATTTCTGGATTTGTGCGGTACTTAATAAAATGCCTTTGACCAACAACAAATCCTTGTTCTGCGAGGCCTCATAGGTAGACGAATTCACATATGAAGAATATGTGAACCCCATGGGGATAAAGTTGGTGTTGCGCCATACTTTCATGCCGTTTTGGTAGGAGTCAAACACCCAACCGGGAGAAATAAAGGAATCCGTAGCGTTTTGCTGTACCAAATATTTGACTGAAAGCAATGAACGCAATCCAATATACCGTAGGTCTGGGCGCGAGGCGACATCACGCTGTACCCCCACGCTTTGATAGAATTTCATAATAGATGTGGGTACGACACTCTGAAACGCCTGAATTGTTGGCCAATTCCAAAACATACCCAGATTGTCCATGCCGTTATAAACATCAATGCGGGAAAATTGTGTATGGTTGAGTGTGAGTTTGCTTGCGCCTTCTACCGCTACGGATTTATACCATGCGCCATCTTCACCGTACTTTTTGCCGGTAGCAATGAAGAAATTGGCGTAAATGCAAATTGTTAGTGTCAGAATAATCGTAGCGCGGTAAAGGAAAGCAGGTGAATTTTTTTTGTAAAATCGCAAGAGGATCACAAGCAACGCCAAACCGACCAATACAATGACAACGTAGGCCCAGAATCGCAAAGGATAATCTTCCAAGCCGATCTGCGTGATTTTATTGCCGGACTTTTTCGGAATTAAACCGATTGTCAGTGTAAAAATCAGCGTGATGGCGATAGTCCATTTCAATCCGGCGGCGTAGTCCACTTCGGGGTCGTCGAGAGCAATACAGGTGGCAAGACTCATCAAAAGGGTGGGCATGAAAAACCAGCGTGCATAATAATCGCTATTGAACATGATAAACATGGAGTTTAGACCGGGAACGAGTGCAATCAGCAGACTGATACAGAGGATGCGTTTCAGCCAATGCCCTTTTTTGGCGATAATGAATGCAAGAACACCGGAGCAGGAGAAAAATGGAAGAAATGCGGATATAGATGACCATTTGTCGGCGTTTGGAAAGAAATTCGGTCTGGCGGGAAGATCCTGCGGAAAAAACAGGGAGTGTAGGATATCCCCGTATCGTTGGTTGTTGTCATATAATAGAAGATACCAGCCCTGTAGAGGCTGGTGCACGCGATAATTGCCCATCACCGCCAGAACGGCCGGGATGAACAGGATGCACGCCAAGCCAACACCCAGCACCGATTCAAATGCCAGCAACAGAAATTTGCGGATGTTCAGTTTCCAGGCACCGGAAATCATTCGCAAGATAAAATACAAGGCAATAAAAAAGACGGTGCCGATAAAGAACTCATAGTTCACGAGGGCATCCAGAAACACAGCCAGCGCAAACAACCCTTTACGGTCGTGTTTCATAAATTCTTCCAAACCGATGAGCAGGAAAGGAAACAGGCACATGGGTTCATGGAAGTGGTTATAAAAGATGTTATAAATGGAAAAACCGGAGAAAGCGTAAAGCAGTCCGCCAATGGCGGCAATCTCCTCCCGTTTAACAAACCGTCCGATGAACGCATAAGCGCCAACTGAGGCCACCGCCATCTTTAATGCCAGCAGCGGACCGAGTGTGTATGGAACAAGCGCGTTGGGCAGTGGTATGGTCAGCCAGAAAAACGGGCTGCCCAGATTGTAGAACGCATAGGAGCCGACGAGGTTTGCGCCGAGGTCGGTCGTCCAGCTCCATGCGGTGTTTCCGCTGCGGATTGCCTGATGCACCAGCATGTAAAACGGGACCTGCTGTACATTATAGTCCCCATAAAAAACAAAAATGCCCTTGTCGATAATGATATAGGGCAGCAAAAAAGACAATGCAATAATTAGGGAGATGACAAACACTTCCAGATAGCGTTTTTTAGGCCGCAGCAGTTCCATAAATCCTCTTTTCTGCGATGTTGTATGACGAAAAAGTGGGGCGCGATATTTGCACAGATTGTCAATGGTTTTTCGCGCTACACACTACCATTATAGCAGGTCTGATAGGCAAAAGAAAGCCGAATGACTGGAAACACCGCACAAACACTTGCAGAAAAGCAACCGCTTTTACAGTGCATTGCCCGTGTTGCAGAAAGGGTATGTTGACAGCAAGGAAAAAATGTGGTAAATTATAATTACACCAATTAGGTAAACTTAATGTAAAGGAGCAGGAACAATGAGTATATATGATTTTAGCGCAAAAACGCTAGGGGGTAAAACGGTTGCCCTTTCTGATTATAAGGGGAAGGTGCTTTTGGTTGTCAATACAGCCAGCAAATGCGGATTCACGCCGCAATATGAGGGGCTGGAGGCATTGTACAAAGCCAATAAAGACAAAGGGCTTGAAATATTGGGGTTTCCGTGCAACCAGTTTTTGGGGCAGGAACCGGGCAACGGGGATGAGATTAAGTCCTTCTGCAAACTTAACTATGGCGTAACGTTTCCGCTGTTTGCAAAGATTGACGTGCGCGGTCCCGAAGCCAGTCCTATTTATGACTATCTGAAAAATGCGGCACCGTTCCAAGGCTTAGATTTGAACGTAGAAGGCGCGCGTGTGATCGAAGGCGTGCTGAAAGATAAATATCCGGAACTTCTCGAGGGCAACGACATCAAGTGGAATTTCACTAAATTCCTTATCAATAGAGAAGGCGAAGTAGTAGGACGCTTTGAACCGTATATTGTTCCGGCGGATCTGCAAGTCGAGCTGGATAAATTGCTGTAATCGTTGAACGCCAAAGAAACGCTTGATTTTATAAATCAAATGTGTAAGCAGCCGCTCTGGTAACAGAGCGGCTGCTGTGTTTCTGTAAAAAGCCCCAATGTGTCCCTCTCGAAGAGGGGACACATTGGGGCTTTTATCACGCGGCGACAAAAATAGTACGGGATGCCCTACAGAGATATGATCAGTTTCCTGTTCGGGAAAAATCAAATGTGCCGGCGGCTTGCGCTTCCGTATCGATCTCCGGCTCGGACGTGGAGTTAACACTGTCCTGCTCGGTGGTGGCAGCCTGCTCGGCGGGGATATCATCGGTCTCTTCCTCAGCCGGAGGTTCGTCCTCCACAGTTTCCTCTAAGGGCACTTGGTAGGTTTCATAGATCTGCCCGGCTGCCTGCTCTACATTTTCAAGCAGTGTGTCAATGTGAGAAAAAGCGCGCTGGGTTCCCTCTCGCAGTTCTACCACTTCAGAGCGAAATTGTGCGGTCTGCGTCAGAAGCTCGGTCATTTCCGTCCGAGACTGGTTCAAGACGGCAGCAGTTTTTTCCTGCGCGTCCGCAATCTGTTTGGCGGCTTCGTCATGTGCCTCGGTCAGGATTTTATCTGCGGTGGTCTGGGCTTCAAGAAGGACGCGCCCAATCAAATCTTCGTTTTTGGCAGAGTGGTCGAGTTTGTCGTTGAGTTCGCCGACCGCACCCTCCAGTTCCGCGACGCGAAGATGGATTTTTTTTCGGTCCTCTTTCACCTGTTCGCACTCTTTTTTTGCAGCACTAAGCTCCTGCCGTAAACGGGCAACCTCAAAATGTGCATCGTTCAGCTGCGCTTTCATGGCGCGCTTTTCTTCTTCCGCCGATCCGGCAGCCTTGGCAAGCTCGTCCGCGCGGTCGCGCTCCCGGCCAAGTTCGTCCTCCAGCTGCGCAATTTGTGCTACGGCCTCGGCGTGCTGTGTCTTTTCCTCATTGAGATCAGCCGTCATCTTCCGCAGGCGCTGCGTGAGCGCCTCCTGCTTCTGGCGAGCCTCGGTCTCGCGGTTGTCGATATAAGCAAGCACTTCATCTTTTTTAAAACCGCTAACGGCTGTTTTAAACATGCCTTCCATCTTCGGATCATCCTTCCTCATTGTTCTGTTTTAAGCCGCTTCGGTTAAGCGGGTTCGTCGGCAGATAGACTTCCTGTGCCGGCACGCATTCCGCCTGCGCCGGTTTTTCCGCGCAAAAAGCAACATTGCGTGGAATGTGCCGCAGAGCAGGCGCAGACGGTAAGTATCGCATATAGTATACCATATCTGCCCCGCATACGTAAACCGCTAAGCCATTTGTCGCTGTGCAGGAGGCCACAAAAGGGTTTTTCTTTTTCTCCAAACACGATATAATAGAAACAGGACGGATATGCGGCGCATTATGCCGGAAAGCGCAAGTTGGCGCAGGGCATGAATGCCATCCCGACTAACACAGTATGAAAGAGAGAAACGCGATGAGTGGCGGAAATTGGATCGTTTTTGACTTGGACGGCACCCTTAATCGAACGGATTTGGTCTCGGTGGCGGCACACCAGCAGGCCCAGAGGGAGTTCGGCGTGCCAGTGCGGGATGCCGCGTTTATTATCTCTACGTTCGGCGGCATGGCGTGGGACACGTTCCCGTTGTTGGCTCCCGCCCTTTCCGACGAGGAGCGCATGGCGTATACTCGCCGTGTGGCGGAGCTGGAGAGGGAGTTTCTGCCGGAAAAAGGACGGCACTATGACGGATGCGACCGGATGCTGCAAACCCTGCACGATCAGGGTTGGCATACGGCGGTATGTTCCAACGCCACCGTGCGGTATATTAATGCGGTGCTGTGCGCGCTTAAGCTGCGGCCGCTGATCGATGAAGTCCGCCCGTTGGAAGAGCATATGACCAAAGCGGGGACCTTACGACTGTTGCTCGAAAAAACGTGTGCGGAAAAAGCCATTATGGTCGGCGACCGCAAGTATGATAAAGAAGCGGCACGGGAAAATCAAATCCCCTTTATCGGCTGCCTGTATGGGTTTGCCCCGGATGAGGTGCGGGATGCTGATCACACAGTGGAAAGTCCGCTGGATATTGTATGCGCTGCTGAAGAGTTGATGTCCGCTGGGATTGACAGGTGAACTATTTCCACAAGTGGATTTTTTCGGTATCATTCAGCCGCTTAATCACGAGGACTATTAGCGGAAAAAGAAACATGCCGGCAACGCCCGCGAATTTCAGCCCTAAGAAAATGGCAAACAGCGTGATGAGCGGATACAGCCCAATCCGGTCGCCAACCACTTTCGGTTCCAATACGGTGCGCACGGTGGCAATCACAGCGTAAAGCACCGCAAGCCCGACGGCCAGCGGGATATTGCCGAACAGCAGGGTGATGATGACCCACGGTACCATAACGGTGCCGGTGCCGAGGACAGGCAGGATATCCACCACAGCGACCATGACAGCGATGACAATGGGGTTGGGGATGCGCAGAAGCATCAGCCCGAACGTGAGTTCTAGGAACGTGATGAGCATCAGCAGTGCGTAAGCACGCAGCATCTTGCCCACAGAGCTAAAGAAAAACGTCTTGGCATCCACGACCATCTCGCCGTATTTTTTAGGCAGCTGTCGCAGCAGAAAATCGCGGATGACTTCATAGTCCATGCTGAAAAAGCAGGCGGAAATAATGACGACCGCAATGCCGAATAATACGTCCGGCAGACCCGAGAGCAGGTTCTTGGTGATTGAAAGCAGCTGATTGGCATAGTTGCTTGCTTTCATCAGTTCCGACGACAAATTGCTGGTGATGTTCGAAATGTTGTTTGACAAATCCGGCGATATGCTTTTGGCGGAATCGGCAAGCCCGGCGGTCGCTTGGCTGATCTGCGCGGCAAGCGTTTGAATATATTGTGGCAGATGCTGTACCATGGGCGTGACGGTCATGATAACGCGCGTAAGAATTACGGCGCAAAGCGCAAGGATGCCCAGGATCAACAGCAAGGCGAGCAAAAGCCCTGCTACCCGCTTGGGCAAACGCCAGTGCCGTTGGGCAAACCGCGCGGCGGGCTGCACGGCTGCCGCAATGATGTAACCGAAAATAAATGGTAAGATCCAGCCTAGCAGGAACTTGATAATAACCGCGCCCAACGCGATTGCTACCGCAATGGTGGACACATTTAATAAAAACTTTTTTTTGCGTTCGTCCCTGTCGTTCATGTGGACCTCCTTATCCGGTCTTGCGTGCGCACACGCATGGATCGTTTGAAAAGGGTTTGCATTTTGACCCACGCAAATCCCCATAGTATTAGAATAAACGGAAGTACAATAATTATCAACGGTTTGCGGCTTTTTTTATAGTTATTTTACTTTGCACTACATGTGTGCAAACGAGAGAAATCCAGCGAAAACCAAAGGATATGGGAGGTTTCTCCGTGTATCCTCCGCAAACGCCGATGCCGGATGATTGTAGGCAGGGATGCATCTATGGTATAGTGTATTTGCTCACAATACAAAAGTATTCCGGTGGTGGACGCTATGGAAAGAAACCCGCGCTATCTGATCGTGGACAGCCAATCGCTGCCCGATGTGTTCCTGAAAGTGCTGGACGCCAAGCTGCTTTTAAATACCGGGCAGGCACACTCGGTCAATGAAGCGGCACGGCTGGCCGGCATTTCACGCAGTGCATTTTACAAATATAAAGGCCGGGTGCGCCCATATGACGACGAGGCCGCGGGACGGATCGTGACCATCAGCGCGATGTTACGGGACGAGGCGGGCGTATTGTCCGCGCTGACGGGGCTGCTTTACCAAAATGGCGCGAACATCCTCACAATCAACCAAAACATTCCGGTGGATGGCATTGCACCGGTGTCTGTGACCGCGCGGATGGACAACATTCGCCTGTCACTTACGGGACTGCTCACGGCGCTCCGTGAAGTGGATGGCGTAGAGAATGTAGAAATCGTTTCCGGCGCCTGACTGCCGTGGAACGTAAAACACCCGGTTTGTAAGATCGGGTGATATATGCGCATAAAACGAGGGCTGTGCCCTTTGGAGGTTACCATATGATTGCAATTGCTGTACTTGGGCATGGGACAGTCGGATCGGGTGTGCTGGAGGTTTTCAATAAAAACCACGCCAGTATTATTGAAAAAGCCGGCGAAGAGATGGAAATCAAATACATCTTAGATCGCAGAGAGTTTCCCGACCTGCCCTATCACGATAAATTCGTGAAAGATTTTGAGGTCATTCTGAACGACCCGGATGTGCGGGTGGTAGTAGAGGTGATGGGCGGTCTTGACCCCGCCTTTGATTTTGTTTTACGCAGCCTGAAAGCCGGCAAAAACGTCGTCACTTCCAACAAGGAACTGGTGGCTGTGCATGGCGCCGAACTGCTTGCGGCGGCACATGAGACAAACGTCAACTTCCTGTTTGAGGCAAGTGTGGGCGGCGGTATCCCCATCCTGCGGCCGCTCAGCCAGTGCCTCTCCGCGAACCGCATTGTGGAGATTGCGGGCATCCTCAACGGCACGACCAATTTTATTCTCACCAAGATGTTCCGTGAAGGCGTGGCGTTTGAAGACGCGCTTGCGCTCGCGCAGAAATTGGGTTATGCGGAGCGGAATCCGGCTGCCGACGTGGAGGGAGATGACGCGTGCCGCAAGGTGTGCATTCTTGCTTCGCTGGCTTACGGCCGCCATGTGTATCCCCAAAACGTGCATACCGAGGGTATTACACATATCTCCGCGGAAGATGTGCATTATGCTGAGGCGTGGGGCGGCGTCATCAAGCTGATCGGCAGGGTCAAGAAGCTGGACGACGGCCGGCTGTTTGCTATGGTCAGCCCGGCATTTATTTCCAGGGAAAGTCAGCTCGCCACTGTGGACGATGTGTTCAACGGGATCATGGTGCGGGGCGACGCCATCGGCGACGTGGTCTTTTATGGCCGAGGGGCAGGGAAACTGCCGACCGCCAGTGCGGTGGTTGCCGATGTGATTGATGCCGTCAAGCATCTTGCAGCCCGGAAATATATCGATTGGGAGCCTGCCAAAGACGGATACGTCTGCGATTATCTGGAGGTGCCGGCCAGCATGTTCGTGCGGGTTACCGCGCGCAGCCGGACGGAAGCGCTGCGGTCCGTGCGCGGGCTGCTTGGCAATGTGACCGAACTGGTCTGCCCGGGTGTGGAAAACGAGGCGGCATTCATCACGCCAATGTTGCCGGAGGGCGAGATTGTACGCGCGCTGCAAGCGCTGCGGGCGCTGGATTATCCGATCCTTTCCACGATACGGGTTCTGGATTATTAGGAGCTGAAACGCAATGATAAAGATACAGATTCCAGCCACGAGCGCGAACATCGGCCCGGGGTTCGATTCCTTGGGCCTTGCGCTGCGTTTGTATAACCGTGTGTGGATGGAGGAGTGCGGGGACATTCAAATTTCCACCACGGACGGGACAGATGTGCCGCACGGCGAAGACAACCTCATTTTTAAAACCGCCCGGTTCCTCTATGAGCTTTGCGGCAAGCCGCTTCCCGGTTTGTATATTTCCCAGGAAAACAATATCCCCATGACCAGAGGCCTGGGCAGCAGCTCGGCATGTATCGTGGCCGGGCTGCTGGGCGCCAACATGCTGCTTGGAGAGCCGCTTTCTAAACCCGATATCGTCAACCTGGCCGCTGTTCTGGAGGGACATCCCGACAATTCCACTCCGGCTATTTTGGGCGGACTGACGACGGCTGTTTTACAGGAAAACCGCGTGTACAGCGTCAAAGTGCCCATCTCGGGACGGTTGAAATTTGCCGCGTTCATTCCCGATTTTGAACTGAAGACCGAGGAGGCGCGCGCGGCGCTGCCGGAGCAGGTGAAGCATAAGGATGCGGTATTTAACCTCTCACGCACGGCGTTGATGACAGCCTCACTGTTTTCAGGCCGGCTGGACAACCTGCGGATTGCGGTGGAAGACAAGCTCCACCAGCCATACCGGCTGCGGTTGATTCCGGGCGCGGAGGAGATTTTTACGCTTTGCGATAAAATGGGCGCGTACGCCTGTTATATCAGCGGCGCGGGTCCAACGCTGATGGCAATGGTAAATGTGACCGATATTTCGTTCAAGACGCGTGCGGAAAAAGCATTGGCAGAATTGCCGCAGAAATTCCGACTGGAGATGCTCGACTGCGATGAAACCGGTGCGACCGTGGAACTGTGCGGGCAAGCGGAATAAACTGGTAGCAGGCGGAAGATCGTCGCAGCCTGGTGAAATTTAAACGCAATGGCGCGTGCACAATCGTGCGGGCCGAATTGTTTGCGGACGATATATAAATGAAAAATCGATAGGGCGGGCGAGGGGTAAAGCAAAACGCGTGCTGTGGGCTGGGCACGCCGCGCTTTACCGGTCGGCGTCCTCGGAGGGCTGATAGATGAGTTTAATTGTGCAGAAATTCGGCGGTACGTCGGTTGCCAATGCCGAGCGGGTCTTTAATGTCGCACGGATTATTACGGAGACGCATCAAGCTGGCAACGGCGTGGTCGCGGTGGTTTCGGCGCAGGGTGACACCACAGATGACTTGATCGAAAAAGCAAAAGAGATCAATCCGGCAGCCAGCAAACGTGAGATGGATGTGCTGCTCTCTACCGGTGAGCAAATCTCCATGGCGCTGGTGGCGATGGCTATTCAAAAAATGGGATTTCCAGTTGTTTCACTTACAGGGCAGCAGGCTGGCATGCGCACCGATAATACATACGGGAACGCGCGTATCAACCGCATCGACACCGAGCGCATTCAATCGGAACTGGGCAAAGGCAAGATCGTTATTATCGCGGGTTTCCAGGGGCTCAACCGGTATGACGACATCACCACGCTGGGACGCGGCGGCTCCGATACCACGGCAGTGGCGTTCGCGGCGGCGCTCAATGCCGATCTGTGCCAGATTTACACTGATGTGGACGGGGTTTATACCGCAGACCCGCGCATTGTGAAAGACGCGCACAAACTGGATGAAATCAGTTATGACGAAATGCTGGAACTTGCTTCACTGGGTGCGCAGGTGCTGCACAACCGGTCGGTGGAGATGGCCAAACGGTATAATGTCGACCTCGAAGTGCTTTCCAGTTTCAAAAAAAATCAAGGGACCAAAGTCAAGGAGGTCGTACACGTGGAAAAAATGTTGATTCGAGGCGTGGCACGGGATAACGATGTGGCCCGCATCTCCATCATTGGGCTGCCCGACCAACCGGGCACGGCGTTCCGTATCTTTTCCCTGCTCGCAAAATCAAGGATCAATGTCGATATTATTTTGCAGTCCATAGGGCGCGACGGCACCAAGGACGTGAGTTTTACCGTGGGAAAAGGCTGTCTGGACGAGGCGCTGACTATTTTAAATGAGAACCTGCCGGGTCTGGGTGGGCGCGCCATCACCCACGACAGCAATATTTCAAAAGTGTCTATCGTAGGTGCGGGCATGGCAACCAATGCCGGTGTGGCTGCCACGATGTTTGAGGCGTTGTATGAAGCAGGCATCAACATCCAGATGATCTCCACCAGTGAAATCAAGGTTTCGGTATTGATCGATCTTGATGAAGCCGAACGTGCGGTCAAAGTGGTGCATAACGCGTTTCACTTTGGGGAGTAGGCCGAACGGTGAAAGCCATTTCACCAATTGGCGCACGGTATAATAATCTTCATAGTGCATTGAAAAGGGCTTGCCTGTTTTGGGGCAAGCCTTTTTTGCGCTTATTCCTGCTCGTCCAGCGTCAGCCGGTAGGGAGGCAGAAATTCAGCGAGAAAGCAGTCCACTTCCGGCAGATGCATGTCTTTTAAATATGAAAGCTGGGCATCGGCAGCTTTTTTAAACTCGGTGTTGCCCGCCTTTTCTTCTTCAATGCATTTGATTAAGGCAGAGAGCTTGTCCGCTGCTTTTACCAGAATGGGCAAAGCCGCCTCGCTCTTTGGAACGTCGGAAAGCGCGGCATAGGCAGGGCGCAGGTCATCCGGCAGACAGGACAGCAGGCGGTCAAGTGCCTGCTGTTCCGCTTCGCGGTAAGAGGAGCGCAGCGTATGGTTGAAATATTTTACGGGTGTGGGCATGTCGCCGGTGAAAATTTCGGTAGCGTCGTGATAAAGCGCAAGCAATACCGCCCGCCCGGTATCATACTGCCGCCCGAAGCGTGTATTGCCAATGACGGTAAGAGCATGTGCCAAAACGGCGGTTTCAAAGCTGTGTTCCATTAGATTCTCTGGGCGGGTATTGCGCATCAACCCCCAACGGGTGATGTATTTCATGCGCGAAAGAATGGCAAAAAAGGCATTTTTCAATGGTGTTGCTCCCTTTGTCTGATGAAATTGTCAGTTTTGGTTCGTTAGGGCTTTTGGGTCACGAGAGCACCGTCTTCCTGTGTTGAAACGAGTGGTCCCATGGGGTTCACAAACTGGATTTTCGGAGAAAACCGAATGCAAATCGCTCAACAAGGTATCATTATACGAGTTCCATTGTGAAAGTCAATGCGATGGGACGCTGTGTTTATTTTTTATCGCTATAGACAAAGGCGGTGGATTTGTTTTGGGAATAATACGCAGGGGTTAAGCGCGTTTGCAGCCCAAAATCGATACAAAACCCAATTTGCACGGAGAGAATCACGTCGATCCGCTGCTTGCTTTGCGGGACTTGCACAATTGCCCTGGCTATACCATATAGTAGTGACATGGTGCATTTTGAAGAACATACGGTATACAGAGTGTACGTGTGGATAAGCACTGAATAAAGGGGTGGCAAGATGTTGATTCCCATTTTAGGCGCCGCAGTGTTCCGCCTGGTCTATTTTGTCCTGCACGTCAATCATTCCGGTTCATTTCCCAAACCGCTGACAGCGGCTGAGGAACGCGAATGCCTGACGCGGATGCAGGAGGGAGACGCGGAGGCGCAGGACGCGCTCATTGAGCATAATCTGCGTCTGGTTATGCACATCATTAAGAAGTATTATTCTAATGCGCGCGATCAGGAAGATTTGCTGTCTGTGGGGACGATTGGCTTGATCAAAGGGGTCATTACGTTCAAACCGGAGAAAGGAACAAGGCTGGCGACCTATGCGGCAAGATGTATAGAAAATGCAATACACTCTCTGCGGAAACATTTTGCTTATTTTTTTTTGCTAAACAAACTGATCCGCACATGTTCTCCATCCCAAGTAACGGTGTCAACGACGCCATGCAGCAGATTTCGTTTTCCGGCTATATCGAGCATATCAAAAGTAAAGGCAAACGCAGATAAAAGATGGTCTATGAATTGGAAGGATTCAATGTCTGTAGCACGGTTTTGTTCCATTTCACGCAGCTGCAATGACCGTTCCTTTAGGTCGGCGTTTTGGGAATGCAGTTCATTTATCTTCTTCACAATATAAGTGCTGGCGGCACTGTCTTCGGCAATAGCAAGGGTTTCAACGAGACGGCTGATAGCCGTCTCGTTTTTTTGAATGAGATTGAGCAGCTTTTGGATTTCTCCTTCGGTTGTATGGTTGTGTATGGTCATCCGGGCGATCTCATTTCCCAATTTTTGTTGAAATGTTGAACCGGATTCCGACAGGTGTTTTATTTGTTCGATCACAAGGCTGTCCAATTCGTTGCCGTTGGCATTTTTCATCCTGCAGAGTGCGCGGCGGCTCTTTTCTTTTCGTTCGCACATATAGTAAAAGACTTGCTGATTATCGCCATTTGTCCGTCCAACCGGCTTGGGGCGCATGAAACTGCCGCAGGACGCACACCGCAGCAAGCCGGAAAGAAGGGATTGAGAACTGCGTACTTTTCGGAACGTTCTGGATTTGTTTTGCAGCAGCAGGTTTTGAGCCGCGATCCATTTGTCAGAGGATATGATTCCGCGGTGTTTTCCTACGGCGATGATCCATTCGGCATGGCTGCGCTTTTGGGCTGAATGGTGCTTAACCTGGAGGGTTTTATTATATGCCATGACAGCGCGGCGGCCATCAAAATCGGAACGGTCAGAATAAATTTCAAAGTCGTGGTCTTTTAAATAAGAAAACATCCTGTCGTCTGCACAGGCGTAGACGGGGTTTTCTAATATGGAGCGAAGCGCAAACCGTGAAAAATCTCTCTCGTTCTTTGATCGCAACCCGTTTTGCAGGCAGTAGGTTTCCAGCTTGGTTAGACTTTGCAGATTCAGAAAGGCGTCGTATAGGCGTTGGACAAGGTTCATTTCCTCGGGTATCGCTTGCAATACGTATGCCTTGCGTGTGCGGCCGTGGTCATCTATGGCGGTGATGGGGGCAGATTCAAAGCCGGTGGGCGTTATACCGCCTAACCAGCGCCCGGTTTTGGCAAGCTCAATCATGTTGTCACGGATGCGTTCCGCAATGGTTTCGCGTTCAAGCTGTGCGAAAACAGACGCAATATACATCATAGCGCGCCCCATCGGTGTGCTGGTATCAAATTGTTCACGAATCGAAACAAAACTGATGTGTTCTTGTTGGAGATCGGTTATGAGTGCCGCAAAATCGCTAATGTTGCGGCTGATACGGTCGAGTCTGTAGCATATTAATATCTCAAAAGCATGGGTATGTGCATCGTGCAGCATCTGCTGATATTGGGGTCTTTCCGTGCTGCCGCCTGAGAACCCCTCATCTTCGTAAATCTGTATATTGTTATTGCTTCCAAAGTGTGAAGAAGCATACGCACGGCAAAGCTGAATTTGATTTTCAACCGACTCGCCTTTACCGGTGAATTTACTTTTGCGTGAATAGATGGCGATATGCATAGGACACCTCAATCCATAGGTGAATATTTACACAGTACGGCAAAGGTTTATCATCCGCGTCATCGCCAAGAGCATGGAATGGTTTTTTCTAAGGATAACTGCCCTGTTTTTGTTTATTGAGGTTGTCGCATATAGGACGTGCAGCCGAGCATAGGGTCACTTGAGGTGACGGCGATGAAAGTTGTTATTTGCTTTCCTGAGACAGCGGAGGGAAAATTGGCACTGGAAGAAAAGGTGGCGGAGGCACATGCGGAGGCAATTTTAAGATGCATTGAGCTTCGGGCAAAGAATGAGGACGAGAAAAGCGCCATGTTGGAATATCTGATGAGCAGGATTAAAACATAAAGACTTATTTTGTGTGGCGGTCGGGGGACTGCCCTCTACTTTAAAGGACAACCTGTCTGCGTTTGATAGGAAATAGTGAAAGAAGTCTAGCGCTTTACATATTTTTCACCAAAATCTGATACATACAGGATATCTTTCCCTATAGGCCAGGTGTATAATTTGCACTGTATGCAAAAGCCGCTTCTGATAGACGTTGTTTTCGGAAAATGGTCCGTTTCCGTGTCGGCTATATCTATCATCACTCCATGCACCGAAATCAAAATACCGGCCACCAACAATTCGTGGATGGAAATCTGTCCATGATGTATTTTCCGCGACAAAACAGAGGGCGATGACATATGTACAGGAATCGCCATTGCACAAGCGAGGCGATTCCTGGAAATGAGCATTTTTATAATAGCTGAAACGGTTAGCTCAGACGAACCATCATAAGCGTTGCACCTGCACCGGAACCTAAGAGCGTAGCTGCGCCAAGGAGTCCGAAAAACTGCAAAGTGACCGTGGAACCTGCTGTGAGATCAACAATAATTTCATTTTCAAATGTGGAGATTCCCAAAATTGGCAAAATGGTAGAAGCTGTAACTGGTGATCCGTTAATGATCAGGCGAGTGCCCGCCAGTAGTGAAGCGGTTGTATAGACGCTGTAGGATAGACGATAACGTCCCGCTGTGCCTACAGTGAAAACGGTACTGGAACCGTTTGGCGTGATATCCGCGGAGAACAACTGGCTGTTCGGTAATGGAATCGGGGTGCCCAACACGATTACCGCAAGGGTAGTACCGCTGGTATTGGCGGCAAACCCTGCCGTCTGCGTTACCCCAACACCGGTAGCACCAGTCGCGCCGGTAGCACCCGTTGCACCATCGGCACCAGCCGCGCCGGTAGCACCCGTTGCGCCGGTAGCACCAGTTGCGCCGGTAGCACCAGTTGCGCCGGTAGCACCCGTTGCGCCGTCAGCACCTGTTGCGCCGGTAGCGCCCGTTGCGCCGGTAGCGCCCGTTGCGCCGGTAGCGCCCG
>NZ_JBDNLG010000067.1:0-16151 GCF_047718355.1 Ethanoligenens sp. | reverse complement strand
AGACCATAGTGCGCTAACGATAGTGGCGCGAACATATACATGAAAAAACATCCTGCCACTCGGTTCAGATCGGGTGACAGGATGTTTTTTCATATTATTGACTGGATGTTGTGCTGGAAGCTTCAGAAGAACTGGATGTGCTGTCGGAGGTGTCTGATTGCATTTTGCTGGAAGAGGAGTCTTGTGAGCTGTAGGAGGAAGAAGCAGCTGAAGATGAGGAACTTGCGGTAGTACCGGCGTTTTTTGGTGGTTGGCTGGAAGATTGTTCCTGCGTATTACCATACGCGCTGCTCGAAATTTCGCCGGAACTACTGCTCGTATCTTTACCAACCGTGGCTTTTTCACTGCTTGTGGTATGGTTGATTTCGGATGAGTCCATACTGTATGAAACGACTTTGGATGAAGCTCCGGCGGCTGCGGCTGTTGATTTGCTGGCGTTATGCGTGGCTGCCACACCGCCGATTGTTGCAATGCCGCCGGCGACAGCGACCGCTACGATTTTTCCAAGCAAAGTATCCGTGATAACGGAACCAATGTGCTTGAGAATATGGACATGCTTTTTGGGCTCTGACATAATGACCACCTTTCTTGCAGTAATTTATACGCTGTTCTATCGATTTTGTCAATCGTCTTCACAAAGGGTACAATCGCATGTTTATGGAAATCCCGTGTAATATATGACAACCGCATCAGACAGCATGGCAGAAAACAAAAAATCCACAAGCACGGCGAGCGTGTGTGGATCAACAGCGAAGTTATGCGGCAAAAGGCTGCTTTTCACTGGAAAACATATGGAATGCGGGTGAGTACGTATTTCTGTAAGGCGAGAGCACGCGCTTCGAGCGGTTTATCGCAAAGGAAAAATCATTGTGCCGTCACGTTCCAGATTTCCTTTGCATATTGCAAGATGGTGCGATCACTGGAGAACAGGCCTGCATTGGCAGTGTTCAAATAACATTTTTGGGTGAATGCGTCGCGGTTTTCCGCATAATCATGATTGGCGCGCAGTTTCGCGTCCACATAGGCGTGGAAATCATGCAGAACGTAATATTGGTCGGCGCGGTTCCATGTTTTTTCAGTCAGCGAGCTGAACAGCTCTGCAAACATACCGGTTTTACCATCGTCGAGTGTGCCGTCGAGTAGCGTGTCTATCACACGTTTGATGCGCGCGTCCGATTTGTAGAGGGCTTTGGGGTCATAGTCGGGTGCGATACGCGCGATTTCCTCTACGCGTGCGCCGAAAATATAGTTGTTTTCCATTCCGGCCTGTTCGACGATTTCAACATTTGCACCATCGTAAGTACCCAGCGTGACCGCGCCGTTGAGCATAAATTTCATGTTGCCTGTGCCGGACGCCTCGGTGCCTGCCGTGGAGATTTGTTCAGAGACATCCGCCGCCGGGGTCAATTTTTCCGCGTAAGATACGTTATAGTTCTGCACAAACACGACTTTGATTTTGTCATTTACGGTGGGGTCATTGTCCACGAGCTTGGCAATTTCGTTGATAAATTTGATGACGGCTTTTGCCCGGAAATAACCCGGTGCGGATTTTGCACCGAAGATGAACACAGTGGGATAAAACTGCTGGATACGGCCGTCTTTGATGCCGAAGTAAATGTCCAGAATCGACAAAGCATTGAGTAGTTGACGCTTGTATTCATGCAGGCGTTTGACTTGTATATCGAATAGGTAAGCCGCGTCGAGAGAGACATGTTCATGCTTTTGAATATAGGCTGCAAGCTGTTGCTTCTTTTGCAATTTGATTGAGGAAAAAGCGCGCAGTACAGTGGGATCGTCCTGGTATATTTCCAGACTCTTTAATTTGGAAAGGTCGGTCAGCCATCCGTCCCCAATTTTTTCAGTGATGAAGGCGGCCAGTTCGGGGTTGGCAAGTGCCAGCCAACGCCGCTGCGTGATGCCGTTTGTTTTGTTGTTGAAACGCTCCGGCCAAATTGCATACCATTCGTGCAGGGCAGTGCCCTTTAAAATCTCGGTATGGATGCCTGCCACGCCATTAGTAGAGTGGCTGGCATAAATAGCAAGCCGCGCCATATGGACCAGACCATCTGAAAGAATGCGGTATGGCGCCTGTTCTGCGCACTTAATGCCACGTGCAAGCAGGTCACGCCCCAGCCGGTCATTGACCATTACAATATAAGGATAAACAGTGGGCAGTACCGACATGAATAACTTGGCATCCCATTTTTCCAGTGCTTCAGCCATAATCGTGTGATTGGTGTAAGCAAACACCTGTTCCACAATGGAGAACGCGTTCTCAAAATCCAGTTCTTCTTCTCCTACGAGGATGCGCAGCAGCTCGGCAATGGAGACAGTGGGGTGCGTGTCGTTCAACTGGATGGCATAGGTTTCCGGCAAATGCGAAAAATCGCTGCCGTACACCTTCTTGTAGGCTTTTAGAAGGCTCTGGAGTGATGCACTGGAGAAAAAATATTGTTGTTTGAGCCGCAGACGCTTGCCTGCCTCCGTATCATCATTTGGGTACAGCACGCTGGAAATGGCCTCGGCATCGTTCTTTTCCTGAAAAGAGGCGTCATATTCCTGTGCGTTGAACAAGGTGAAGTCGAATGGCTGTAGAGGTTCGGCCTGCCATAGCCGCAAGGTGTTGACGGTCTTGTTGCCGTAGCCAATGACCGGCATGTCATACGGTACCGCCCAGACGCTCTGATCGCCGAAATCCACCCGCACTTTTTCATCCGCGCGCCGTACGGACCAGGGATCGCCGAAACGCTGCCAATCATCCGCGGTTTCCTGTTGAAACCCGTCCTTAAACGTCTGCTTAAACAAACCGTATTTGTAGCGGATGCCGAAACCGTCAAGTGCCACGCCTTGTGTTGCCGCAGAATCGAGAAAACATGCCGCCAGACGCCCCAAGCCACCGTTGCCCAGCGCGGCATCCTCAATATCCTCAAAAATAGTGATATCCAGTCCGTTTTGTTTCAGCCATGCGGCTGTTTCATCGAGCAGCCCGAGATTGAGCAGATTGCTGTAGACCATCCGTCCAATCAGAAATTCCGCCGAGAAATAACAGGCGCGCTTCCCGGATTTTTGTGCAGACCAAACCGGGCGTGCGGCTTGTATGCCCGCTTTGGATACGGCATTGTACAATTCTGTAGTGGTCGCTGTTTGTGCGGTTTTTCCGGTTTCTGTAGCAAGGATGGAGAGAATGTCGTTTGTATACTGGCTCATATCGTCGTCTCCTTCTCTGTTCTTGGCGTCTCCACGTTTGGCTTGATGCGGCCATAGGTTTCGGCAAGCTTGCGCATGGCATCTGCGAGGGGTTGGGTAAGCTGTGTTTTCAGCATACGCCATTTCCAGTTGTTACCTATTGTCGATGGCAGGTTCATCCGCGCCCGGTTGTCCAGCCCCAAATAATCCTGCATTTGAAAGATGGCGATATCTGCAACAGAGGCATAAGCTGCGCGAATGAGCGCCCATGTCAGATCGCCGCGCCGCCGGACGTTCAAGTACGCTTTAGTAAATGCGGCTTCCTTTTTTTTCTGGTGCATAAAGAAACTTGTCAATGGTT
Source organism: Ethanoligenens sp. (assembly GCF_047718355.1). Taxonomy (NCBI): domain Bacteria; kingdom Bacillati; phylum Bacillota; class Clostridia; order Eubacteriales; family Oscillospiraceae; genus Ethanoligenens; species Ethanoligenens sp. The sequence continues at coordinate 12,604 of NZ_JBDNLG010000067.1, read as the reverse complement.
CATTGTCATGCGTGCCGCCGTAAGCAATGCAGTTTGTTTCAAAGCGGTGGGGGAGATTGTCATTCTCCGCATCGCTGTCAAAGCCAAATTCCATTAGTTTCATGCCGGGGTAGCCGAATTGCTGTTTGACACGGCGTACAGCCGGTGTAACGAGGCCAAGGTCTTCGGCAATTACTTTTGCATCGCCCAACGCCTCGCCGAATGTGGCAAGCAGCGAGCTGCCAGGCCCTGTTTTCCAGACCCCGTTCATCGCCGTATCGGCATCGACCGGGATGGAATAGTACCGCACGATGCCAATAAAGTGATCAATACGAATAATATCGTACAGACAGGCGGATGCGTGCATGCGGCGTTTCCACCAGGTGAATCCGTCTTTTTTCATTGCCTCCCAGTCATAGAGCGGGTTGCCCCAAAGCTGACCGGTGGCGGAGAACATATCCGGCGGAACACCAGCCACGGCAGTAGGACGGCGGTCTGCGTCCAATTGAAAGAGATCACCGTATACCCACACATCTGCGCTGTCGAGCGATACATAGATGGGAATATCCCCAATGATGCGGATGCCGTTTTGGTTGGCATAGGCTTTGAGTTTGCGCCACTGCTCAAAGAAGAGAAACTGACAGAACGACCAGAATCCAATTTCATCGTGCAGCCGTTCGGTATAGGCCGCCAGCACATCCGGACGGCGCAGACGGATGTCGTCCGGCCACTCTACCCAGGATCGGTTGCCAAATTGCGTCTTGATGGCCATATAAGTACTGTAGTCTGGCAGCCAGTCTGCATTTTCCATGCAGAATTTTTGATATGCCTTTGTGGACAAGTGTCGGCTGCGCGCATAAGCCTGCTTTAGTACCGTGAATCGGGCGTCGAAAATCTTACCGTACTCCACGTTTGCGGAGTCGGCGCCCCAATCCTTTGCCGCTATTTCTGCTCGGGTGAGCAGGCCTTGTTCAACAAGCGTATCAAGATCAATGAAATACGGGTTGCCTGCAAAAGCTGAGAAGCTCTGATAAGGGCTGTCGCCAAAACTGGTGGGTCCGATAGGCAACACCTGCCAGTAGATCTGTCCCGCCTTTTTTAAAAAGTCTACAAAATCATATGCCGCGCGTCCCAACGCACCGATCCCGTAGGGCGATGGCAGACTGCTGACCGGCAATAATACACCGGCACCGCGTGGCAAAGGCTGCTGCTTTTTGATGCGCATGGTTGGTCCCCCTGCATTTTATCGGTCGAAACCATCGTGTTTTACGTACGATCATTTCCGGTAATCAAGCGATGCGACTGACGGTCATAAATTGTGCAAACGTTTGCACTGCGCTGTAAACTACCCTTTACATACTTATGATAACAATGTGAAAAGCGCTTTTCAAGCATTCCAAACCTATTTTGTTTCATCATTGCAATCTTTGTGAATGCTTATAGTTTTCACAAAAAATATTTGGTTGAGTTGCCCCTTCTAACCGGTCGAAAATGGAAGTTTGAAAAGATAATCAGTCATATTAACAAGTTTGGTGTCTGTACAAAATCCTATAGCAGATTTGACCTTTCTTTGCAAAACGAGTATAATTACAATATCGTTACAATGTGGTTACAGATGAAAGGGGCTTTCTATGGACACTGTGCGGAAAAGTCATCGCCTGTTGCGGGTCGTACCGATGGCGGTGACCACGTGTTTGCTTGTCAGCGTGTTTGTGACCCCGCTTCACGTGCCGGCGGATTCCATTTCAGATCTCCAAAGCCAATATGCGCAGCTGCAAAAGCAACAGGGGCAGCTCTTAAACCAGATTTCATCGCAGAACAGTGCGATACAGACCGGACAGACCCAATTAACAGCGCTGAACGCGTCAATCAATGTGACAAAGCAGCAGATTGCTCTGCTGCAAGCACAAGTGGATGCGACTAATGCCGAGATTCAGCAAAAAGATAACGAAATGGCTGCTACGAAAGTACAAATCGATTATGCGATGGATCAGTTGAAAAAAAGACTTCGTGCGCTATACGAGAGCGGACATGATACCTTTTTGGAAGTGCTTCTTTCATCGAACAGCATATCCGATTTTCTGACGCGCACTGAAATTGTTCGGGCGGTATCAGACCACGATCAGCGGCTTATTGATAAGTTGCAGCAGGCGCAGAATCAGCTGCAGGCAGACCAACTGGCTCTGAAAAATACACAGCAGAGCCTTCTTGCCACACAAGGGCAAATGGCCGCAAAACAAGACATCCTGAATGCGCAGGTTGACCAGCAGGCGCAGATGGTGGCTAAAGCGCAGGCAAATGTGCAGGCAGAACAGCAGCAGGCGGCTGCCGTTACCGCACAGCAGGCGCAGGTCAACACCCAGATTACGGTGGCATTTGCGGAGCAGGCAGCCGCTGCAAGGGCAGCCGCTGCGAAGACATCGGCGAGCGTCTCCATTTCTACGACGGGAACGGTCGGCGGGGGCGTTTTCAGCAGCAGCGTGCTTGCCTATCAGGGAACGGTCACGCAAGTGGCCGCGCAATATGGCATGAGCAATTATGTCAATTTAATTCTTGCGGTTATGCAGCAGGAAAGTGACGGAGAAGGCAACGATCCCATGCAGGCGTTGGGAGGGTCAGGCGCATCGGCCACACCAATGGATTCCATTGTGTGCGGCATCCAAGAGCTCAAGCAGGATATTCAGATTGCCGGCTGCACGGGGCCGACCGATATTGCAAATATTGAATTGGCCTTGCAGGGATATAATTTCGGAAGCGGATTTATTTCTTGGGTGAGGGGCAACGGTGGCTATTCTGTTGCCAATGCACTCAAATATTCCAAAATGCAGGCGGCACAACTCGGCTGGTCAGGCTATGGCGATCCCTATTATGTACCGCATGTCTTACGTTACTATTCTCCATCGTAATGAGGACGCGTGAAACATTTTTACTACCATACAAAACAAGAGCGGACCGGATGCGAAAGCATCCGGTTTTTCGTTTTCTGCCACAGGTGCAGGCAATGTTCACGAACAATGGAGGGATCATTTTCAGTTTGTTGCTTTTGTCAACGGAGTATCATATAATGAAAGCACTGATTTTTTATGGATTGAGAAAGAATGTGCTATGGGAATGGAAAACACAGCATACAAAGAAGCAATGGGTTATTTTAAGAAAATGAACGATGGTTTGTTTTTAGCCATTCGATATATAGACAAAAATGGGGTCATCGTTATTCCTTCCGATTCAAATATGCCTGTATTCAGTGAGTTGCCGTCCCACTTTTGCGTAAACGGCGTGATTTTGGATAAGGGACTGTTTTCGCAATACAAGGCGATATGCATCCTTCAATTACTGGAAGACCATCCATGGCTGATAGATGTTTACCCGTCTATCTTGCCGGAGAGCCGCACGATTGTAAAAATTGCAAAAGTACTGCGCACCAAAGACAGAAAAAAGATCCATCAAAACTGTAGTGAACTTCGGGAGGCTCTTTGCCCGAGCATTATATCCTTAAAATTGGCGGATTCCGCGATCGAGACCTATGGCAATAAGCAGTTGGAGGCCAAACTGGATGTACATGTCTTTCCCATTTACTATCATGATGGAACCTTTTCGGGCATTACCAAAGCATTTTCAGATCAGTACTTGTCTGTCTACAGAAAGATTAAGGCATTGCTTGACAAAACTGACAACAAAAAAGATCTGATCGGAAAATGTATGATCTCCTATGCAATAGAAAACGGCAAATTTATTGCAACCCTGTTCTTGGATGATGGCGGCGACATGCGCACATATTACGATGCCGTCGGCAAACTGAAAGAGTATGTGACAAAACATCGGTTTTCCGTGGGGTTTCCCATGCAGGGCAGAGACGGCGATGATTTTATACGTCAAAAAGAAAAGGTGGAGAATATTGTCCGCCTTTTTGATGGATATTGTATCTACATATTGAATTAAGGCAGGCTTACAGACGAAAAGCACTGCCAATAGAAATCGACAGTGCTTTTCGGGTAAAAAAACGTGGGCACAAACATGCCCGGCAGCGTCATTATTCAGCTGCCTTTTGCAATGTGATGTACTCGCTCAGCAGGCCCACCGATGTGTTGATTTGCAGCGTGGTTGGTTTATCCGCAGAGGGGAGCGTATCGCCAATTTCAATTTTTGGAGGCAGAATGTCACAACTGATATTTTGCCCCGAAAGATAGGTCGTCATATTGCCGCTGATGATGTTGGAGATTTCAGCCAGAGCGGAAGTGACAAAGTCGTCAATCCCTTCAGTCTCCATACCGGAAAGTGCATTGACGATGGCGAGGGATGTTTGCTCGGGGAAACTGTATATAATGGAACCTTTCAGTTCTCCAATGATCCCGATTGTTACCTGCACGGCCTTTCCGCAGCCGTTCCGCTGTTCTGCCAGTTTGGAAATGTCCAGTCCCAACATGGCTTTAAAGACATCTCTGGTTGCCTCGAAAAGCGAATCGTCTTTGTTTTCATTCATGGACATCTTTGATTTCTCCTTTGGCAGCCACAAAGTCCGCAATCTTGTGATCGGTCACGACCACGTGGTTAATGAGCCAGGCGAGCAATTTGCCTGCCAGTTGCTGCACGGTTTGCCGCTGGTATCCATTTTGCTCCAGCTCGGCTGCAAACCTACCGACTTCGGCTTTGAAAGCTTCGTGAATGTGATGGTGATTCTCAAAATCCGGGTAGTTAATCTTTTTTTGATAGGCTTCTTCCGAGTCAAAATGGGTCACCACATACTCTTCCATAAACACCATGGTAGATTTGATCTTGGGAAGTTTCTCCTCCCAGTTGCCCGGCGTTTGCAGTGTCTCTATAAAATCTGTGACGCGCTCAAACAACTCAATGTGTTGGGTATCGACCAACTCGATACCGATGCGATAGGAGTCTTTCCATATCATCTTTTATTCCTTCTTTCAACTGCACTACAAGCCGATGGGTGTATTTCTATCGGCCTCGTGCGAATGACCTGTTTGCGTCTATTATACAGGAAAGATGCAGCTTTTTACACGATTCGACGACAATTATTGAAATAAGTACAGTTTTTATCAGGATTTAAGAGGGTATGCGGTATGCAAAAATGCGCTTGTGAGGACCGCGGGTGAATCGGCAGCGCATGACAGATGCTGCGACTTTTGCGGGAACACCGCGGTAGACAGCGCATATGCTGGTATAGGCTTGGTGCATGGCCGGTATCTGCGGTGGGGCATGTGTTGTCTGTGTTTTACGGACTTCTTTGGTGTGGAAAAGGGTAAATAACTTGACAAACATACCCGGATGTGATATTGTTAATTATCGCAAGTGCACTTAAAGGGTATACTTGCAAGTCCAGTAAAGGCAGGGTACCAATGAGAGTCACACAGGAAAGCGATTATGCGCTGCGCGTTATCATCTTCCTATATCATAGGGGTATTGGCGAACGGGTGGAAGCGCGGGTTATCTCTGAAAAAGAAAACGTCCCGCTGCGGTTTCTGCTGAAGTTGCTGCGGAAGATGGCGGCGGCAGATATCATTCGCTCTTATCGCGGCAGCGGCGGCGGCTACGCTATTGAAAAAGCACCGTCCGCTATTTCGGTGCGCGAAGTGATTGAGGCGGTGGAAGGGCCGATTTGTGTGAACAAGTGTCTTGGCGACAGTTCGCAGTGCAATCTTGGCCGCGCTTCCACTTGCCATATTCATCGTGCGTTGCAGATGATACAAGACAAATTGCTTGCCAATCTGGAAGACTTAACATTTGAAGAGATTCTACGGATGCAGGAAGAACCGGCATCCGAATGAGCGGTGTCTGTTAGGGTGCGGCTGGCCCTTTGGAGCAGAGCCGGAGTCGGCGGATATTTGATGGCTGGATTGGTTAACTTCGCACGCATTTTCGCGTGACGGAGTTTTTTTATGAAATGGGATTGTGCAACAACGGAAGAATCCGTTTAAGGCGCAGAAGTGCCGGGGAATTGCATGGCTTTATTTTACATAAAGCAGGACGGCATCATTTACTCTTGACAAGGTTGTAGCAAGGCGCTACAGTAGAGATGTAAGAATTAGCAAACCCATTGGGAGGTCGATGCAGGATGGCGTTGTTAGATTTGTTTACAAAACGATATGCAGTGCGTGCTTATAAACCGGATGAGGTGGAACACGAAAAGTTGCAGCTGGTTTTGGAAGCCGCTCGGCTAGCGCCTACTGCCGCCAATCGGCAGGCGTTCAAACTTATTGTGATTAAGACGGCAGGCCGCCACGAAGAACTCAAACAGATTTACGCCAAGGACTGGTTTGTTCAGCCGCCGTATATCTTGGGAATCGCACTTGTAAAAGGTGCGGATTGGGAACGTAGGGGCGACCAGAAGACATATGGTGAGGTGGACGTGGGTATCGTGTTCGACCATTTGGTGCTGGAGGCATCCGAACTGGGACTTGGTACCTGCTGGATTGGCGCGTTTGACCCAGCTGCCGCTACGAGAGTGCTGCAACTGGAACCGAATTGGGAACCGCTCGCATTTACACCACTGGGCTATCCGGCGGATGAAAAGACCCGCAAGATACGTAAACCGCTTGCTGATTTGGTGGTCTATCGCTAAATGCAGTGGGTTGCATTTGCCGTACATCATTTGTATGAAGCGGCGCAGGTAGCGGTGTCATAAGCCATTTGGCAATTTTTTGAATGAAGTATAAAGATAGTGAGGGCAAACCATGGTAGTGGAACCGAAGACTCGGGGATTTATATGCACCACGGCACATCCTGTGGGCTGCGCCGCCAACGTGGCGCGCCAGATTGATTATGTCCGCAAGCACCCACATTTTACTGGTGTGAAAAAAGCGCTGATCATCGGGTGCTCGACCGGTTACGGGCTGGCTACACGCATTGCGGCAGCATTTGGCGCGGGCGCATCCACGCTGGGCGTAGCCTTTGAGCGTCCGGCTTCCCGCACGCGTACCGCCACTGCGGGCTGGTATAATACCGCCGCGTTTGAACGCTATGCACAAGAAGATGGTCTATATGCCAAGACCGTGATGGGCGATGCCTTTTCTGATGCTGTCAAGCAGCAGGTTATCGATATCATTCACAAAGACCTCGGGAAGGTCGATTTGGTTATTTACAGTCTGGCTGCTCCCCGCCGCGCTGTGGGAGAGACAACTTATTTTTCCGCACTCAAACCGGTGGGGCAGACCTTTACCAGCAAATCGCTGGATGTTAGCAAGATGGAAGTAGCTACCGCTACCATCGAACCTGCCACGCAGGAAGAAATCGACGGCACTGTTAAGGTAATGGGCGGGGAAGACTGGCGTTGGTGGATGAAAGCGCTGCGGGATGCCGACGTGCTTGCGGAAAACGCGGTGACGACGGCCTATTCCTACATTGGGCCGCAATTGACCTATCCGGTCTATCACGACGGCACGGTAGGGTTGGCCAAACGTGACCTTGCCGAAGCCGCGCGGCAGATTGGCGGGGATTTGGCATCTATCGGCGGGCACGCATACATTTCTGTCAACAAAGCGCTGGTCACACAGGCCAGCGCGGCGATTCCAGTTGTGCCGCTTTACATATCCATTCTGTTCAAGATTATGAAGGCACAGGGTACACACGAAGGATGTATTGAACAGATGCTTCGTTTGTTTTCGCAAAAGCTGTATTTGCCCACACCGCCTACCGATGCGGAAGGATTTTTGCGGATGGACGATTGGGAGCTGTCTCCCGATGTGCAGGAAAAAGTGATGACAGCGTGGGAAGCTATCAGCAATGAAGACCTGCCGGCGTATGCGGATATTGACGGTTATCGGCAGGAGTTCTATCAGTTGTTTGGTTTTGATGTGGACGGTGTCGATTATGCCGCAGATGTGGACATTCAGATAGATATCCCCAGTCTATCGTAACCGTATTGTCTGACCGCCTGTATAGAGAGGGATTATCGATGAAATCACAGTTTCTGCATACCAATATCAATGTGACCGATTTAGATAAAAGCATTGCGTTTTATGAAAAGGCGCTGGGTCTGACAGAGGTCAGCCGCAAAAGCGCGGCGGATGGCAGCTTCACTATCGTCTATCTGGGTGATGGTGAGACCGAATATCTGCTGGAATTGACATGGCTGCGCGATCACCCGCAGAAATATGATCTGGGTGAGAATGAATGGCATATCGCATTTGAGGTGCCCGATAAAAAGGCTGCTTATGCGCTGCATCAGGAAATGGGTTGCATCTGTTTTGAGAACCGTGACATGGACCTGTATTTCATTGAAGACCCAGACGGGTATTGGCTTGAGATTCTTGACTAACTGCAAGGTGCCCATATAACGCAGCAGATCGCCCTTCCGCATCCGGTGCGGAAGGGCGATCTGCTTATAAACAGGTTCAATGATTGTTGGACTCGCGCGGGTATTGGAAATGCTGGCCACGACGCGTGATTGTCTGAATATGTTCACGGAAACGGGCGGCGTCCGGGTCCTGCCGCAGCCGTGTAAAAATGTGATAATCCTCCCAGAAATGCATAGGAAACACCATATCTGCGTTGGCGGTGCGCATGAAATAAGACAAGCCCCAGAGATACTGCTTATCCAATCGCGGGTCTACCGGGACAAATGCGATGTCGAAATGCCGTCCACGCAGCTTTTCAATCTCCTTTTGATACCGCGCAGCCATTTGTTCATTTTCCTTGTCGGGTTCGCCTTCCCAATGCCACCAGTTGAGATCACCAGCATGATAGATGGATAATCCGTCGGTTTCCACTACAAATGCGACCCCTTCGTCGGTGGAAGTAAGCGTTTCTACTGCCACGCCGCCGTCCAATTCCAAATGAGCGCCGGGCACTACGACAGTCGTATTTGGCGCCCCCTTAGCAGCGTGGATATCGTCGGATAATACATATTGTATCTGAGGCAACTGTTCAATCCAACCCAGGATCAAGCGGTTAAAATGATCCGCGTGATGATGGGAGGAAAACACGACCACCGGTGTATCTTGGAGTTCTTTCGGCTCGATGACACCTGCGTCCAGTCCGCGGGTGACGGTGATGGGTTTATCATTATAGTAATCGAAAATGAGAAAGTGCGCGTTGGTTTTTACAGCAAAGCTGCTGTGTCCCAAATACCAGATTTCAGCTTTTTGTTGTAATGCTTTCATACGGTTTCCTTTCCAACAGGTCTTTTGCCTTGTGGGTGACAGTTCTTGCGTAATACGCTGGTTTTTAAGCGGTAAGACAAAACAGTCAGTCCTCCCACATGTTGGATTATACACCCAAACAGCAGACCCGTCCATGGTTGAAAGTAAATTGCTGGAAACTGCATAATGCAAACGGAGCGCATATATACTGGACAGAGAGACGATTTTTCTATGATTCAAGATGATGATTAAAGCAAAGGAAGTGGTAAGATGGCAGAACAAGCTGCCCAGATGGCTTTTTTACATCAGCCGTCGGCTGTTGGGTGGTGATAAGCGGTACAGAACCACAATTGTCAACCGAGGCATATTGAATCAAGCCAGTTGTAGTGGAGACAGCTTCCTGTCTTTGACCAGCTTGAGTCATTTGATAGACCGTGGATTGGCACTGTCCATAAACCGTATTAGAACGGTGGCGGCGGTGCCTGTTGTATTTGAAGGAGAAAGTTCACTCCCATTGTGTGCATGAATAAGCAAGGGATGGTTTTATGCGAAAAATAAAGCAAATATGGTCGGCTGTCAGGCATGGACTGACTATATTAGGGATGCCGTTGCGGCGTTTCATCAGGCAACCAATGGGGCAGGCCCTATTGATTGTGGCGGTTTGTTGTGTGCTTGCGTCAGTAATCATTGTCAAATTTATCAGAGGAATCCCGACATATCATATGACGAGTGTTCCTGGAACCACATTGGGTGTCTCTTCCGCAATGGTAAGCACATCCGATTCTGCCAACCCAGTAAGTGCGGAAGCAGCACAAAGTAGCAACGAAAGCGCAGTCTCCGAGGATGTTTCCAGCAGACGGGGTGCTTCAGCATCAAGCCATGCGTATAGCAGAAGAGCATCAAGTGCGGCCGAATCGGATGCGCCCCATTTGATTACACCCCCCGTACCCGCATCGCCTGGACGGGAAACATCCATACAATCAAGTGGTTTGCCCGGTCCTGCCTCTTCCGATGATAACGGGATAAATTCATCTGCCGTGGAAAGGCCATCCCTGAATAGCAGTCAGAAAACCGATTTGATTTCATCGCAGCCCTCTTTAAAAAGCGAATTGTCCTCATCGCCAAGAGGTGTTTCTTCCGTGACAGAGCCCTAACATTGTCAATCTGATTGTAGCAAACCGGCCATATGTGCATATTTGGGTGCAACTGATACATGTAATCGCGGCGGTTCTGGAAAAATTTCTGTTTTTTTATCTAAAGCGATGATATGGCCTTGCGAATAGACAGCGATACTGTCGCAAATATCGTAAGCCTCTTCTAAGTTGTGGGTAACGAACACGGTTTGTCCTTTATAGTGAGAGAGAATAGCAAGAAGTTGCTCCCGCAGTTCTTTTTTCAAGTTATAGTCCAGTGCCGAAAACGGTTCATCCATCAATAGAATGTCCGGATCAAGAATGAGGGAGCGTGCAAGTGCCACGCGTTGCTGTTGACCACCCGACAATTGAGAGGGATACCGATCTTTCAATGTACTCAGGTGTATAATATCCAAAAAGTGCATACCCCGTTCTATCCGCTCCTTTTTGGGCAAATGATGAAGACCAAAAAGAATATTTTGGAAGACCGTCAAGTGTGGGAAAAGAGCGTAATTCTGTAACACATAGCCGATCTTTCTTTTCGCGGTGGGAATGTTGCGGTTTTCCTCCGAGTGGTAATAAACGATGTCGTTGACACGGATATAGCCCTCATCGGGGGTTTCCAGACCGGAAATGCAGTTGAGTGTCATGGTCTTTCCGGAGCCGGATGGGCCGAACAGGCATATGTTTTTTCCATCTGTATGCAAGTGGATATCAAGACGGAATTTGTCCAACTGCTTGTGTATATCGAGGCTGATTGCCATGCTGTGGCCCTCCTTTATCTGTATTTTTGTTTGTGCATCAACCAGCGGTTGAGTGTGTACGTGGTCAGTAAAGAGATGGCGGTAATGATGCCCACCAAGAGGTAGGCGCGCTGCATGTCGTTGCTTTGCATGGCAATGTAGATGGCGACCGGGATGGTTTCTGTTTTGCCGGCAATGCTGCCTGCAATCATCAATGTTGCGCCAAATTCACCAATTGCCCGTGCAAAAGCCAGCACACATCCGCCGATGATGCCAGGCCACGCGAGCGGTAGTACAATGCGTATAAAGATTTCCCTTTCGCTGCTTCCCAAGGTGCGTCCTGCCCGCATAAGATTGGTGTCGATGAGTTCAAAAGAAGTGCGGACAGTCTTGTACATGAGAGGAAAAGAAACGGTGGAGGCGGCAATGACCGTTGCTCCCCATGAAAATACAATTTTAATGTCCCAATGCATCAAAAGAGAACCAATGGGACTGCGTACACCAAATATAACCAAAAGGAAAAAGCCGACTACGGTCGGCGGCAATACCAGAGGTAAATTTAGCAATCCGTCAATAAGTGCTTTGCCGTGTTTGCAGTGGAAAGCAATGTAACGGGCGGCCAAAATGCCCAAAAAGCTTACAATTACAGTAGAAAGCGCGGCGGTTTTTAATGAGATCCAAACCGGAGAGAGATCCATGTGCATCTTGTGATCTCCTTTTATTATATTGATGACGAGGAATATAATAGAAAAGCTGCCGTAGCCGAGTGGCCATGACAGCTTTCAGATAGAATTGTATGAAATCTATCTGTAGTGAAAAAATTATTTCGTTTTAGTAAACCCATATTTTTCAAAAATCTTTTGTGCGTCCGATGCAGAAAGATATGACAGAAAGGATTTGGATGCATCTGGGCTTTTGCTGGCTTTCACCACAGCGGCTGGATAGTTGATTTTGGGCTGCCAGCTGGCAGGAATCGAAAATCCGGATTTGACCTTGTTGGACGATTTTGCGTCAGTCGCAAAAACAAATCCGCCCTCGGCATTCCCGGTTTCTACATAGTTGAGCACGGAGCGCACATCAGTGCCTTGTACGAGTTTGGAACTAATGGAATCATAAATTTTTTGTTCGGTCAAAACCTGTTTTGCATATTTACCTGCCGGAACGGAAGCGGGGTCGCCAATGGCAATTTGTTTAAACCGGCTGGAGTTTAGTTCACTTAATGAAGTAATGGGGGGCTGGTCTTTGGGAATGATGAATTCAATGGTATTGCCCACGATGTCTTTGCGGGTGTCGCTGACTAAAAGCCCGGCTTTATCCAAAGTGTCCATGTTGGATTCTGCGGCGGAGAAAAAGATGTCGGCGTCCGCACCGTTTTGAATCTGTTGCTGCAGGGTGCCCGAAGCGCCAAATGTGTTGGTGAAAGAAACATTAGTATGCGTTTTTTTGTAGGTGTTTTCCACATCTTTCAAAACATCGGTCAAACTTGCAGCGGCTGATACTGTGAGGGTAACCGCTTTTTCACTGGAGGCGGAAGATGCCGAACTGGTGTTGTTGTTGCCTGACGAACAGCTTGCCAATGTTGTGGCCATAAGAACGGATGCCATAATAAAACTAAGAATGTTTCGTTTTTTCATTTTTACTCTCCTTTAAATAAGTG
>NZ_JBDNLG010000066.1:0-16208 GCF_047718355.1 Ethanoligenens sp. | reverse complement strand
AATTTATACAATTAGTCAATATTGTGAAAGGGTGTTTTTCATGTCTGAAAAGCCAATACAAGAAAGAGAACTCCATGCTGCTTCCGGCTTTGCGATGCTGTTCCTTTCCATCGTGAGTCTGATTGTATCCATCCTGCTGTTTGTCCTCGCAGTTGCACTGAGCAATCAGCTGAGCGGCCTGCTGGTCGGGGTAGGCGTTGTGCTGCTCATCGTATTTATCATCATCAGCTGCGGATTTTTCAATCTATCGCCCAACCAAGCTGCTGTTTTGAGTCTGTTCGGAGATTACAAAGGCACATCCCACCAGAAAGGTCTGCTTTGGACCAATCCTTTCTATTCCAAGAAAAAATTGTCGCTGCGCGCGCGCAGTCTAAACGGCGAAAATCTCAAGGTCAACGATGCCGCAGGTAACCCGATTGAAATTGCCGCTGTCGTTGTTTGGAACATCGGAGACACGTTCAAAGCATCGTTCGATGTCGAAAATTTTGAGGCGTTTGTTAAGGTGCAAAGCGAATCCGCTGTGCGGCACCTGGCAAACCTGTACCCCTATGATGTCAGCGAGAGTGAGCAGACCAAGACTCTGCGCGGCAACACCGAAGAGGTCGCACAAGCGCTGAAAGCCGAATTGCAGGAACGGACAGATAAAGCTGGTATCCTCATCGAGGAAGCCCGTATCTCCCATCTGGCTTACGCGCCGGAGATTGCCGCTGTCATGCTCCAACGGCAGCAGGCTTCGGCAGTGATTGCCGCCCGGCAGATGATCGTGGAGGGCGCGGTAGGCATGGTACAAATGGCCATCGACCGATTGGGAGAAAAAGGGGTGGTTGAGTTGGATGAAGAGCGGAAAGCCGCCATGGTCTCCAATCTGCTGGTTGTACTCTGCGCAGAAAAGGCCGCTTCGCCCATTGTGAACGCGGGAACGCTGTATCACTGATGGAACGGCAACCTGCGGGCGGCACGGGAAACACCCCTAAAAAGCCCAAAAAATCCGTGCTGCTGCGAATAGACGGCGACCTATGGGAGGAGATTGCGGCATGGGCGGAGGATGAATTTCGCTCTGTCAATGGGCAGATGGAGTACCTGCTGCATGAAGCGGTAAAAGAGCACAGAAAACACCGCGGCAAAGAGGGTTAACCCCACAGAAATTCTTTCCCATTTGCTGTAAGCAGCGGTACCTCATGCAAATGCTGCCGCGCATTAACCACAAAAGGCCTCTGATAGACAAAAATGGCGTACGGGTTTTATCCCGCACGCCGTTTTTACATCTGCGCGTTTCCGCCATTTATGTATGGAAGGTCACACCAGCGACTGCCCTTTTTCTTTTTCGCGATGCGATTGTTCCAACCTGTTCATCAGCCGATGGATACGCCCCACCGGGTTGAGCAGTTCGGACATGGAACGGTCGAAATTCAAGGTATCAATCACAAGCGCAATGTATTTCGCCATATCCACTTCGGCATACCACGGACGTGCTTTGAGCGCCTCTGTGCGATAGACGAGATTGGTGGTAAAGGCCCTATCAAACAGACCTGCCGCATAGGCATCATCAAATTTCTTCAAACCGTTGCAGAACAGTCCAAAGCTCGAGAACATAAAGATGCGACCCACTTTTTTCTCCCGGAGCTGCTCGGCGATATCCAGCATGGAATCACCGGAGGAAATAATGTCGTCCACCAAAATGACATCTTTCCCCTCCAGATTGCCGCCGAGGTATTCGTGGCTGAGAATGGGGTTGCGCCCGCCGACAATGCGTGTATAGTCGCGGCGTTTATAGAACATGCCGAGTTCCAGTTCCAACAAGGAGGAATAGTAGATGCAACGGTTCAGACCGCCCTCATCCGGTGAGATGACTGCAGTGTGTGTGCGGTCGATATGAATATCCGGTTCCTCTCGCACCAATGCTTTGAGCATCTGATAAGTAGGATGGATGTTCTCAAAACCAATCAGCGGAATGGAATTCTGCACACGCGGATCATGCGCATCAAATGTGATGATGTTCTCCACACCCATCTGCTGCAGTTGCTGCAACATGACCGCACAGTCCAACGACTCCCGCGAGGTACGCCGGTGCTGGCGGCCCTCATAGAGCATGGGCATGATGACATTGATACGGCGGGCCTTGCCGCCCGCCGCCGCGATGATGCGGGTAAGATCCTGAAAATGGTCATCCGGACTCATGGGCACCTGCATGTCGTACATATCATAGGTGACGCCGTAATTGAACATATCCGTGATAATGAACAGGTCGTGTCCGCGCACAGACTGGTGAATGATGCTTTTGCCTTCGCCTGTGCCGAAACGCGGGCACTCCACATTGATCTTAAAGCCGTTTTCGTTGCGGCTGCCGCGCCACTGCACCAGCCAGTCGTTGACCTCAGCCAGCGTATCCTCGCAGCCGGTCATGCCGATGATTCCCAAATCACCTACCGGCATGGGTACTTTGAGTTCGTCTCCGCTCATTGCCGCTCCCCCTGTTTGTTGATGATCACTTTGCCTGCTTCTGTCCATTCCAACCGTCCGTCGCAAAACAATGCCACCGCGCGCGGCAGAATGTCCCATTCCGCCTGCTGCATCACACGCTGCTGCAATGTTTCCGCTGTATCTTCCTGCAGTACTTCCACTGCCTTTTGTAAAATAATCGCGCCGCCATCGGTCACCTCATTGACAAAATGCACCGTCGCGCCGGTAACTTTCACCCCGTATGCCAAGGCCTTTTCATGCACGCGCAGCCCATAATATCCCGGCCCGCAAAATGCGGGGATGAGCGATGGGTGAATGTTCATCATCCGCCCGCGATAGGCATCGGTGACCCTTTTTCCGAGGATGGACAGATAGCCCGCCAACACCACCAGGTCGGCCTTTGCCTCCCCCAGTGCCGCAAGCAGCGCCTGCTCAAACATATCGTCGCTCGCATAATCTTTCCGGCGTACCACGCAGGCCGGAATACCATGCTTTTCGGCACGCTCCAGTGCAAACACACCGGGCTTGCTGGAAATCACCATGGTGATTCGCCCGTTGATTTTGCCGGCTTCCATCGCATTGATAAGCGCCTGCAAATTGGTGCCGCCGCCCGAGACCAGCACCGCGATATTCAGCATACAACCACTCCGTCGTCGCCTTTGGCAACTTCGCCTACCAAATAAGCAGCCTCTCCTGCCTCTTTCAGCACACGAAGCGCCTCATCGGCCTGTTCGGCGGGCACTGCCGCCATCATGCCCAGCCCCATATTGAACGTGTTAAACATGTCGCGCTCTGGAATATGACCCGTTTCCGCGATAACCGCAAATACCGGCGGCACAGGAAACGCCCCTTTATGGATAACTGCCTGCAAACCCTTTGGGAGCATCCGGGGAACATTCTCGTAAAATCCGCCGCCGGTGATATGGGATACGCCATGCACCGACACTGCCGAAAGCAAGGCAAGCAGCGGTTTGACATAGATCTTTGTGGGAGTGAGCAATGTCTCCCCCAGTGTGGCGGAAAGTTCCTCAACATACATACCCAGCTTTTCGCGGTCGATGCCAAAAATCTTGCGCACGAGCGAAAAGCCGTTAGAATGCACGCCGCTCGATGCAAAGCCGATGAGCACATCGCCCTCTCTCACATTGTCTTTAGAGAGCATGGCGTCTTTTTCCACCGCACCCACGCAGAAACCCGCAAGGTCGTACTCATCCGCCGGATAGAAACCGGGCATTTCTGCGGTCTCGCCGCCGACCAGCGCCGCGCCTGCCTGCACACAGCCCTCGGCCACGCCGCCAACAATTGAAGCCATCTTTTGGGGACTGTTCTTTCCGGTAGCGATATAATCCAGAAAAAAGAGCGGTTTGGCGCCCACGCAAATCACATCGTTGACACACATCGCCACGCAATCGATGCCGACGGTATCATGCTTGTCCATCAAGAAAGCCAGCTTGAGCTTGGTACCTACGCCGTCGGTGCCGGAAACCAAAATCGGATGCCGCAGGTTCAGTTCGCCCAGATCGAAAAGGCCGCCAAAACCGCCCAGTCCGTCTAACACGCCGCGTTGAGTGGTGCGCGCCACATGCGCGCGCATGAGTTCCACCGCCTGATAACCGGCGGTCACATCGACCCCGGCTGCTTTATAGCTTTCGCTGAAACTTTTCATTTACACACCTCCGGCGGCAGAGCGACGACAGGATGGTTCCGCAGCGCCGTCTGTATTTTTGACGATTTTAAAATCCACTGGATTCTTTTGTTCGCTCAATTTTTGTTCAAACCGGTCCTTGGGTACTTCATTCGGTACATCCATCGCGTACCGTCCGGTGAAACAGCCTGCACAATAGCCGTCGCGCATCCCCGGCACAATGCGTGAAAGATCTTCCACACGCAGGTAGCCCAGCGTATCCGCACCGATTGCTTTTTGAATCTCAGGAATAGACATGCGGCACGCGATCAGGTTTTCGCGCGAGTCGATGTCCGTACCGAAATAACAGGGATTCGTAAACGGCGGCGAAGAAATACGCACATGAACCTCAGCCGCGCCTGCCTCCCGCAGCTGTGAGACGATACGGGCACTGGTAGTACCGCGTACGATAGAGTCATCCACCATGACCACTCGTTTGCCTGCCACGGCGCTTTTAAGCGCGTTGAGCTTGATGCGCACCGCACGGGTACGCTGGCTTTGCGTGGGCTGGATGAACGTACGCCCCACGTAGCGATTCTTGACAAAGCCCAACCCGTACGGGATACCGGATGCCTCGGCATACCCCAGCGCCGCATCGATGCCGGAATCCGGAACCCCGATCACCAGGTCAGCCTCTACCGGATACTCTTCCGCCAGACATCGCCCGGCTTCTTTACGTGTCAGGTGGACGCTGGCCCCATTGATGAACGAATCCGGCCGCGCAAAATAGATAAATTCAAAGATACACTGCGCAGGCTTTTGCCCGCACAGGTCTTTGATACTGGTAATCTGCTCGCCTTCCGCGACCACGATTTCGCCGGGTTCCACATCGCGCACATAGTCTGCACCGATAGCGTCGAGCGCGCAGGTTTCGGAAGCAAACACCACACTTTTCCCGATTCGGCCCATACAGAGCGGACGGAACCCCTGTGGGTCGCGGGCGGCAATCAATTTGCGCGGAGACATCAGCACCACCGAGTAGGCGCCGCGGATGGTCTTCATGGCCTCCAGAAACGCCCGCTCGATTGAACGGGTGCCAAGACGTTTCTGCGCCACGATATAGGCCATCACTTCGGTATCGTTGGTGCTTTGAAAAATGGCGCCGTTCTGTTCCAACCCCTTGCGCAGGTCGAAAGAATTGACAAGGTTGCCGTTGTGTGCCAATGCAATGGTCCCTTTGGCATACTTCATCACCAGCGGCTGCGCATTTTCCCGCGTGTTGCCGCCGGTGGTGGAATAGCGCACATGCCCAACCGCCATCTGACCCGCGCCAAGTTTGTTCAGTTCCGCTTCACTGAACACATCCGGCACCAGACCGATGTCCTTGTGCGCACGCATGACACCGTCGTCGTTCACCGCGATGCCGCAGCTTTCCTGTCCCCTGTGCTGGAGAGCATAGAGCGCCGTATAGGCCATATGGGCCACGTCCAAACCTTCGTGGTCGTAAATGCCAAAAACACCGCATTCTTCGTGTGGCTTGTCCTGCATGAGGGGTCTCCTTTCACGCCCGCGGCCGCACCTTGGCGGCGGAGGGAAACAACTTGCCTGCGGGGATACAAAACATCCCTATCAACAGTATGGGCCGGTTGCCGGGATACAATACGGATGAACCGCCCCGTATCCTGTGTCTGCCTTATTCGCCGAACAAACGGCGCACAATCTCATGGTACGCGCCTTCGACATTGCCGAGGTCGCGGCGGAAGCGGTCTTTGTCCAATTTCTCATGGGTCTTGCTGTCCCAAAAACGGCAAGTGTCCGGCGAGATCTCATCGGCGAGGATGATCTGCCCATCGGTTGTTTTGCCAAACTCAAGCTTAAAGTCCACCAGCTCGATGCCAACTCCCGCAAAGAATTTCTTCAAGTAGTCGTTGACCTTGAACGTCAGACCGGCAATGATATCCAGTTCTTCACGGGTGGCAAGCCCCATTGCCAACGCATGGTAATCGTTGATGAGCGGGTCGTCCAGATCATCATTTTTGTAGGAATACTCCAGCACCGTAACCGGCAGAACCTTGCCCTCCGGGATGCCCAGACGTTTGGACATGGAGCCGGCGGCGATGTTGCGGATGATGACTTCCAGCGGCACAATGGTCACTTTTTTGACCAGTGTTTCACGGTCGGACAGCTCTTTCACAAAATGGGTGGGCACTCCCGCCTCTTTTTCCAATTTTTCCATCAGAAAATTAGTCACGCGGTTGTTGATAACACCCTTGCCTGCAATCGTACCCTTTTTTTTGCCATTGAAAGCGGTGGCGTCGTCCTTGTAGTCGACAATAAACAGCTCCGGGTCGTCGGTTTTATATACCTTCTTGGCTTTACCCTCATAGACTTGATCCAATTTATTCATAGCTTTTCTACCTCCGCCTGCAAATTTGCGTCTTTCTTTTCCACACCGTCGGCCATGGATTGCTTGTAGTCCAACAGCTTTTGTGTCAAGCCCGTGTTGCCCAGCGCCAATATCTGGATGGCAAGAAATGCGGCGTTTTTCGCGCCGTTGATCGCAACGGTCGCCACCGGAATACCGGACGGCATCTGTACGGTGGAAAGCAGCGCGTCCATCCCCTCGAGTGCGGCCGATTTCACCGGGATACCGATGACCGGCAGAACACTCTGTGCCGCAAGCGCCCCGGCTAAGTGTGCGGCCATGCCAGCCGCCGCGATGATTACCCCAAAACCGTTGTCCGCCGCGCTTTTCGCAAAAGCCGCCGCCTTACCGGGTGTCCGGTGCGCCGAACAGACATGCACCTCGAATGGAATGTCAAACTCCTTGAGCGTGGTGAGACAGCCTTTCACCACGGGCAGGTCGCTGTCGCTGCCCATTATAACAGCCACTTTTTTCAGTTCCTGCATGATGGTCCCTCCAATAGATTTACCAAAAAAAATACACTTCCATCATTTAGAAGTGTATTTTGGTTATACTTGTCTTGCATCCGCGCCTTTGCGAGAAGGAGCGCCGCTTTTAACACAATATGAAAAAAGAAACAACCGAGCCGTAAAAATCGCGGTCAAGACGGGCACCTCCAACATCAGCAAATAACGACAAATCCGGTATCTCTTATTTTATTGCAAACCGCATCATATTGCAAGTGGAAATTATGTTTTCACCGTTTGGATGCCGCATTTTGGCGAAACTGAACGAAAATTCCCCAACATGTGCGGCTGCTGTTCTACACTTGTGTAAAAAATAAGGTCACAGTTGCAGGCCGCGCATACTTATGCGTCAAATTTTACACAATCATGGAAAATGCAGTCCCCGGCACTTTGTCACTTGCCGTTCGTAACCTACTGCTGGTCGCCCGTCACCAGTTCCTTGACTGAAACAGCCAGCGACGCCAACGACTGAAGCTCGGATGGAATGATGATTTTTGTTGCTTGACCGTCAGCCACTTTTGCAAGTGCGTCGAGCGACTTGAGCGCGATCACCTTGTCGCTCGGAGCGGCCTCGTTGAGCAGTTTCAAGCTGTCCGCCAACGCCTGCTGCACCTTGAGGATGGAGGCTGCCTCGCCCTCTGCCTCAATGATTTTGGACTGCTTTACACCCTCCGCGTGAAGGATAGCAGCCTCTTTCGCGGCCTCCGCCTGCAATATCTGCGCCTGTTTCTGCCCTTCAGAAACCAGCACCTGGCTGGCCTTTTCCCCTTCGGCACGCAGCACCGACTGACGGCGTTCCCGCTCTGCTTTCATCTGCTTCTCCATCGCGTCCTGTATCTCACGCGGAGGAACGATGTTTTTCAGCTCCACACGGTTGACCTTGATGCCCCAAGGGTCGGAGGCCTCATCCAGAATGGTGCGAATCTTGGTGTTGATGACATCGCGCGAAGTGAGCGTGTGATCCAGCTCCAAATCGCCGATGATATTACGCAATGTTGTTGCCGTAAGGTTCTCAATGGCTTGGATGGGACGCTCCACACCATAAGTGTAAAGTTTCGGGTCGGTCACCTGAAAAAAGACGATGGTATCGATCTGCATGGTCACATTGTCTTTGGTGATAACCGGTTGCGGCGGAAAATCAACCACCTGTTCCTTTAGGGAAATGACCTTGGCAATCCGATCCACAAAAGGTGCTTTAAATTTGATACTGCCCGAACCCCATGTGGTGTAATATGCACCCAGGCGCTCGACCACGAAAGCACTGGCCTGCGGCACGATGCGAAAACAGCTGATAGCGACACCGATGAGAATAATGGCTAGGATAATCCAGATGATAACAGTTGTATCCATGTCTTTTCCTCCTGCTTAGGCGGGGATAACCCGCTGCTTCATTTATTTGACAGAAACGATGAGTTTGACCCCCTCGATACGTTCAATACACACTTTTGCGCCGTCGGGGATAGCTATGCCGCTGTCAGAACGCGCCGTCCATGTTACACCGGACACAATAACCGCGCCGGTTTCAGCCAGATTATCG
The DNA here is from genome assembly GCF_047718355.1 of Ethanoligenens sp. Taxonomy (NCBI): domain Bacteria; kingdom Bacillati; phylum Bacillota; class Clostridia; order Eubacteriales; family Oscillospiraceae; genus Ethanoligenens; species Ethanoligenens sp. Next base: position 7,656 of record NZ_JBDNLG010000066.1, on the reverse strand, counting down.
ATCCGTTCACACACCACAGCTTCCCGCCCGATAAGCCGGTCAGCATTGGTAAAGGTTTTGGGAGGTGTTCGGACAAAACGCCGCAGCAGCGGGCGGGTAAAAATCAGCAAGACGGCAGACACAATCAAAAACAGCAGGAACTGCACCAGCAGCGGCTGGTCGAACGAAGCCGCAAGCATAGCGACCACACCGCCGAGGGCTGGCCAGATAGCAACCAGCTGTATGGTTGCCAATTCGATCACCACCAGCACAATCACCACAATCAGCCAAAACAACAAATTGCTGCTCATCCATTTTCCCCCTCTAGTGCATGGGGCGGAATGCCATGCCGCACCACCCGCATCACCTGTTTTTCTACTTTGCATTGTACCATGCGCGGCTGAAAAAGGCAATTGCAGACAAGTCTTCCTGTGCAACATTTATGCGCGAAAAAATATACTGTAAAAAAGCACTTCCCAAATCGTTCCCGTTTCGTGCTGTTTCATCGAACTTCACTGGAGCTTAAAGGGCCGCACCGGTCACCTTGACAGGGCGGGAAGATGGTGCTACACTACAAATAAAGTGATGATGGGGATAGTAATCGGAACGCACGGAAACCAGAGAACGGCGCCATGGTGTTGGATCATGTGCTGGAAGCGCCTTTTCCGCCGTCCGGTGAAAACCACCCCGGAGCGCGCACCGACGATGTGCCATGCAAATGCGGATTTCCGCAATCAGGCCGTCGCAAGGTGCGTCGGCCAAGCCCCGTTACCGGCAACGAAGCGGCGCTTTCAACAGCGCAACAAGGGTGGAACCGTGGGACGATTCAATGCCTCACCCCTTTTTTGGAGGGGTGGGGCATTTTTGCGCCGTAATGCCTTTTCCTCCATAAAAAATCAGAAACGGCGATACCTACAGGAGGGTGAATGATATGCCAAACATCACACTGAAAGACGGCAGCATCCGTGCCGTAGAACCGGGCGCGACCTCGCTCGCGCTAGCTAAGGAACTGGGGGCAGGGCTGTACAAAGCGGTCTGCGCCGCCCGCATCAATGGGAAAGTCCGCGATCTGCGCACCGAATTGCAGGACGGCGACACATTGGAGCTGCTCACATTTGAAGACCCAGACGGCAAAAAGGCGTTCAACCACACCGCCTCCCACATCCTTGCACAGGCTGTGAAACGGCTCTACCCAGAAGTAAAACTGACCATTGGCCCGGCTATTGAGGACGGCTTCTATTATGATTTCGACAGCGACATTTCCTTCACACAGGAGGAATTGGTCAAGATCGAAGCCGAGATGAAAAAGATCGTCAAAGAGGCACTCCCCATCGAGTGTTTTACACTGCCGGCCCTTGAAGCCATCAAATTGGTGGAAGAAAAATCCGAACCTTATAAAGTGGAACTGATCAACGAGCACGCGGGAAAAGGGGAGGCGATCTCCTTTTATAAGCAGGGCGAATTTACAGAACTGTGCGCCGGACCGCATCTGCCGGATACCGGACGGGTCAAAGCGTTCAAATTGACATCCAGCACCGGCGCCTACTGGCGCGGCGACTCGAAAAACAAGATGCTGCGCCGTGTCTATGGCACCGCGTTCCCCAAAAAGTCCGAACTCGAAGCCCATCTAACCATGTTGGAGGAAGCGAAAAAGCGCGACCACAACAAGCTTGGCCGCGAATTAGGCTTTTTCACCACAGTGGATTATATCGGGCAGGGGCTGCCGGTTATGCTCCCGAAAGGCTCCCGTGTGCTTCAACTGCTTCAGCGCTTCGTGGAAGATGAAGAGGAAAAACGCGGTTACCTATTGACAAAGACCCCATTGCTTGCTAAAAGCGACCTGTATAAAATTTCCGGTCACTGGGACCACTACCGTGACGGCATGTTCGTGCTGGGTGATGAGAGCAAGGATGCAGAAGTGTTCGCCCTACGCCCGATGACCTGTCCGTTCCAGTTTCAGGTTTATTTGAACAAAAAACGCAGCTACCGTGATTTGCCTATGCGCCTCAATGAAACCTCCACGCTGTTCCGCAATGAGGCGTCGGGCGAGATGCACGGACTGATTCGCGTGCGGCAGTTCACCATTTCGGAAGGACACCTTGCCTGCCGCCCCGACCAATTGGAGGAGGAATTCAAAGGCTGTGTCGATCTGGCAAACTTCATGCTCAAGACCGTAGGTCTGGATGACGATGTTTCGTACCGTTTCTCCAAATGGGACGAGAACGACCGCGACAAATATATCGGTACCAGCGAGCAGTGGGAAGAAGTGCAGGACCGGATGCGCAACATCCTCGATGACCTTGGCATCAAGTACACCGAGGCATCAGGCGAAGCGGCATTCTACGGGCCAAAATTGGATATTCAAATCCGCAATGTGTTCGGCAAAGAGGATACTCTCATCACCGTACAGATCGACTTCCAGCTTGCACAGCGCTTTGGCATGAAATATACCGATGCGGACGGGCAGGAAAAATACCCGTATGTCATCCACCGCACATCCATTGGCTGCTATGAGCGCACACTGGCACTGCTCATCGAAAAATATGCGGGTGCACTGCCCACTTGGCTGGCACCCGAGCAAGTGCGCGTGCTGCCCATCTCGGAAAAGCACGAAGCCTATGCCAAGGAAGTTTGCCAGAAACTGAAAGCGGCGGGTCTGCGTGCTACAGCCGACCTGCGCAATGAAAAAATCGGCTACCGCATTCGTGAAGCCCAAATGGAAAAGGTACCCTATATGCTGGTAGTCGGCGACCGCGAGGCGGAAGAAGGCACTGTGGCGGTGCGCGCACGTGAGGGTGACCGTGGCTCGCAGACACTGGATGCGTTTCTGACAGATATCCGGCAGGAAGTTGCTGAGAAAAGGCATTGATTCATGCGAGCAATATGAACGTCACGTGTTTTTTGAGCACACTGCCTGGTTTCCGTTGAAAAAAAGAATCGGGATTATGTAAACAAATCAGCCACCAGTTATCGACAGGGTGCGGGGGAAACATCCTCCTTTTTCCACAGTTCGACCCGCCGATAGGCAACAGAGGCTGGGCAATCGGTGGAAAACTCAGTGGAAAGTGTTGAATACTCCCTGAATTCGGATAGAAACGGCTTCCGTTATGTCAAGTTGACGTAAACCATCTGTTTTTTCATAACAAAGCGGAATCATTCCACGCAAACTGAGCCTGACCATCTTCACGAAGGCAACTATGTGTTTTCCACTTGCGCACAGCAGCTTCCTTTGCACCCATCCCTCTCCCTCTATGCGGTTCACCTGCTTCAGAAAGTGAGTGATGACGCTTGCAAAAAAGCAGCATCTGTTTTATAATATGGAACAATTCATGAGGGCAAATGCAGGGGCGCGGTGATGTCATCACCATTACAGATGCCGCTTTGGACCAAAATGAAGCGGGAGGTCGGATTGGAACAGGCACATAAGGAAACACGAAATACCAGACAAAAACAGTTGATTCTCGACTGTATGAAAAACGCGGGCGGCGCCCATATGACGGTCGAAGAAATCTACGACCGCATTCGTGAGGGCAACGAGCACATCAGCATCGCAACAGTTTATCGGAACCTGCGATTGCTGGAGGAGCGGGGAACCGTTAAAAAAGTGTATGTGGCAGACGACTCGCTTGCGTATTATGAAATGAGCGACAGCACTTCTCCGCATTCACACCACCACCTGGTCTGCCGCCAGTGCGGGACGATTCTTGATTTTGAGGACGACTTGCTCGACGGACTGGAAAAACTGATCGAATCGACCAAACATTTTCAAATAGAGGATCATCGCGTCATTTTTTATGGGATCTGCGAGGCGTGTCAAAAAAAGGCACTGCAAAACCACGCCGACCAGCACCCATCCGAGTCATAAGGTAAAAAAGCCGGCGACCACTGTTTCAGTGGCCGCCGGCTTTTGCTATATGAACAGAGGCGATTATTTCTTCAAGAATGTCATCTGGCTGCGGAGTTGCTGACCGATTGCCACCAGTTGGGTCTCGGCTCCTCTGCGGCGAAGCGCATTGAAGTTCGGGCGGCCCACACGGTTCTCCAGAATCCACTCACGGGCAAATTTGCCTTCCTGGATATCTTTGAGGACCTCTTTCATGGCTTTACGAGTCTCATCGGTCACGATCTTCGGGCCGGTGATATAATCGCCATATTCGGCGGTGTCACTGATCGAGCTGCGCATGGCCTCGAAACCACCCGCATAGATCAGATCAACGATCAGCTTCATCTCATGGATGCACTCAAAATATGCATTTTCCGGTGCGTATCCCGCTTCCACCAGCGTCTCAAAACCAGCCTGCATCAAAGCGGTCACACCCCCGCACAGGACAGCCTGTTCGCCAAAGAGGTCGGTCTCGGTCTCCACGCGGAACGTGGTTTCCAAGATGCCGGCGCGCGCGCCGCCGATGCCCGCGGCATAAGCCAGCGAGATGTCTTTGGTTTTGCCGGAGTAATCCTGCTCCACAGCGATGAGGCAGGGCGTGCCGGCGCCGCGCACATATTCACTGCGCACGGTGTGGCCCGGTGCTTTCGGGGCGACCATGAACACATCGACATCTTTCGGCGGCTTGATCTGACCGAAATGGATATTGAAGCCGTGGGCAAACGCAAGCGCTTTGCCGGTGGTCAGGTAAGGGGCAATGTCTTTCTGGTACATGTCGGCCTGTTTCTCATCGTTGATGAGAATCATGATGATATCGGCTTCTTTGGCCGCATCGGCTGCCGTTTTCACGACCAGACCCGCTTCTTCAGCCACTTTCCAGGATTTGCTGCCTTCATAAAGACCGACGACCACGTCCATGCCGCTCTCATGCAGGTTGAGCGCGTGTGCATGGCCCTGGCTGCCATAACCGATGATGGCGATCTTTTTGCCTTTGAGCAGGCTGATGTTGCAGTCGCTTTCGTAATACATTTTTGCCATTGATGAATGACCTCCCAGCCGGTTCCCCGGCGTTTTTGTAAAATAGATTTATCTGCACTGCGGGACGGGATACGTCCTGCAAGGTTCAGCTGGATGAATCGGGCGGTTCTTCCGCCGGTTTTTTGCCCGCGGTGATGTCCTGTGCGCCTCTTTCGAGTGCAATAGTGCCGGTACGCACCGTTTCACGGATGCCATAGGGCAAAAGCAGAGATTCCAGACTGGCTATACGGGATGGTTTGCCGGAAACCTCCAATGTGAGGGTGGTTCGGGTCACATCCACGATTTTGGCACCGAAAATATCGGCGATCTGGACGACCTCCGCCCGGTTGGATGCACCGCACGCCACCTTAAGCAGCACCAGTTCCCGGTTGATGAACTGCCCGTGCGGCAAGGTCTTGACCTTGATGACATCAATCAGTTTGTTAAGCTGTTTTTCCACCTGTTCGGTGGTGTAATCGTCACCGTTTACCACAATGGTAATGCGCGAGACCAACGGGTCCTGCGTCACGCCCACCGCGAGGCTGTCGATGTTGAACGCACGGCGCGAAAACAGTCCCGCAACCTTGGAGAGTACGCCCGGGCGGTTTTCCACCAGAACGGACAGGGTATGTTTCATCTTTTCAGTCTCCTTTCGGTTTAGGGCGTTCACAGTGTTGGCTCATCCGGGTCGATCAGGCATTCAAGCAGGTAAGCGCCCGGTGCGTGCAGCATCTCGGCGATGGCTTCCGACGCATCCGCGTCATTTTGCAGGCGGCGGCTCTCCATGCCGTAAGCTTTGGCAATCAACTGAAAATCCGGGTTGCCGCAGCCGAGCGAGGTGGCCGTATACCGCCCGTCATAATGTTTGGTCTGCATCTCATGCACCATGCCCAGACAGTCGTTGTGCATCACGATACATTTTACAGGAAGATTATACTGGCGCATGGTAGCCAGTTCCATCATCGCCATGTGAAACGCACCGTCCCCGCAAACCGCTATGATTTGGCGGCTCGGCAGAGCGGATGCAACGCCGACAGCCGCAGGCAGGCCATAACCCATTGTACCCATGCCTCCGGTCGTGAGAAACCGGCCTTGCCGGATAATACAGGCATTGGCAGCCCAGATTTGGGACTGCCCCACATCCGCCACTATTACCGCGTCATCTGCCATCTGCTCGGACAATGTGCGAAAAAATGCACGCGGCTCAATGTAGCCGCTATGCATAGGGCGCTGTTCTACGGGTTCATCCCGCAAATTGCCCAGATAGTCGATCCATGCGGCGGTGTCGCCGGGAACAGCCTGCGCGGCAAGCGCTTCCAGTACCAGCCGCACGTCGCCTACGATTGGCAGTTCTGCTTCCATGTTTTTGCCGATCTCGGCAGGGTCCACATCAATATGTACCACACAGGTGCGAGCGGCAATCTGCCCGGGTTCCGACATGGCGCGGTCGCCCACACGACCGCCCGCAATGATGAGCAAGTCGCTTTCATGAATGGCGCAGTTTGCCACGGCGCATCCGTGGGTGCCGAGCATTCCAAAATTCAGCGGATGTGCAGTGGGCAGCGAACCGTTGCCCATCAGGGTGTTCACCACGGGGATACGGCATTTTTCAGCAAGCGCAGTGAGCGCTTCCTGTGCGTGGGCAGAAAAGATACCGCCGCCCGCACAGATAACAGGTTTTCGCGCTTCTGAAATACGTTTTGCCACCCGTTTGATCTGAAGTGCGTGTCCATGCCGACGAGGTTTGTATCCACGGATGTCCACTTTTTCGGGATACGCCGATGAAGCAATCGGCTGTTCCTGTATATCAGACGGCACATCCACCAGCACAGGGCCGGGGCGGCCGGTGCGCGCAATATAAAAGGCTTCTTTCATCACACGCGGCAAATCGGCAGCGTCGCGCACCAGATAGCTGTGCTTGCAGAACGGTTCCGCCGCGCCGGTGATATCAGCCTCCTGAAAGACATCGCGGCCAATCAAACTGCTTGCCACTTGCCCGGTGATGGCTACCAACGGGATGGAATCCATATACGCCGTGGCCAAAGCGGTGATAAGATTTGTCGCGCCCGGACCGGAAGTGGCAAAGCACACACCGGGTACGCCCGAGACACGGGCATACCCGCTCGCGGCGTGCCCTGCGCTCTGCTCATGACGTACAAGACGACAGACGATATCGGATGCGGTGAGCGCATCCAAAAACGGGCAGATAGCCGCTCCCGGGTATCCAAATAGGATACGGACGCCTTCTGCTTTCAGCGCGTTTACCATAGCCTGTGCGCCGTTTGGCATACTCTGCTTTCCTCCTGCGTGACAACATTGTCTATGTAATTCTCATTCGGTGTAAAGAAGCAACCTGTTTTTCATCGGAAACGAAGTGTCTGCCGCCAGACAGGCTGTTCAATATCATATTATAGCCCGAAACGGCGTGGCGCGCAACCTTTCCGACGAAATTGCCCGGGCACCATCTGTTTTTTTAATCAAGACTGCGTGATGGAAAATATTGACCCAGTCTGCACGTAAAAGCAGATCGGGTCCATTCCATGGCGGGCATATACGGCTGCCCAAAGTCCACCTGCATACAAAAAGCGGGCTGTACCCGCGCGTTGACAGCGGGCGGGCGGTGGTCTACAATACATAATAACACGCGGTGTTTGACAAAACAGACGCCGCCTAACAAATAAAAGGTGTGGAATTACAAATGGATACGGTACAAAAGGCGCGGCTGGCGCTTTCTTCTTTGGGCATCTATCGCCCACTGCTTGGGAACCCCGCGGTCG
>NZ_JBDNLG010000065.1:0-16238 GCF_047718355.1 Ethanoligenens sp. | reverse complement strand
ATAATACATTGACAATATATTTTTAATGTAATACAATATGAACATAAACCAAAGTTTAGTTAAAACCAGGACAGAAAATTGAAAGGATGTCTATTATGTTTGACCTTAAAGCATTTAGGGAGATCGAGCTAAAGCTTACCCAAGCGAAGTTTGCCGAAATTATTGGCACCCGGCAGGATATGGTGTCACGATGGGAACAAGATTCCAACACCATGCCAACTGAATATCTGATAAGAACAGCGGAAAAGTTCGGTGTCACTTTGGATGAACTGACCCATTATGAAAAGCCCTGCACTAAGCCTTTGGAAATAGCAGATGCATGGAGAATCCCGAAATTCACCAAAGACTCTATCGTAAAGTACCTGACAGAAAGTATGGACAGTGCCGATTTACACTGGTCTACCGAACACTTTGCTGATATCAGCCATATCCGACTGGCAGTTGCCCAAGCAATTGTGAAACCCAAGATTGCTGTAGTAGGTATGTCAGATGTCGGAAAAAGCACACTTATTAACGATCTGCTTGGTTCAGAAAAAATGCCGACATCTTGGACTCCGACAACTTCAACAAAAGTTTACATAAAGCATATCCACGATCGCCCTGCATTTATTCAAGACGACTGCTGGATTTTTCGCTGTGGCACTTCTTCGAGAGACGAATGGCTCGATTACAGGCTTTCTGATGAAGATTACTGTGAAAAATGGAAAATCGCAGGTGGGTCAATAAACCTATTAAATGAGTATGGGACCCGTCAAGGAGAACATGATACTCTCGAACCAATTGGATCAGCTGTAGTCTTCATAGACAGCGATATATTACTAAACTGTAATTTGATTGATCTTCCTGGTTTTGGAACCGGTGATCGTAGGTCTGATGATGAGATGTCTGGAGGCATCAGCGAGCAAGCCGATATTATTATCTATATGTCTCACGCGCAACAATTTCTAAACGGTCCCGCAATTTCCTTTTTAAATCAGGTGTTTTCAACTTTGAAGCCTTTAGAAAATAGGAAAGCAAACAATTTAAAGTCTCTTTGCAACCTTTACGTACTCGCATCCCATGCTCATACTGTTGAGCATGGGAATCCAGATACCCTCAACATGATCCTTGACAAAGGATGTGATCGCTTGGTGCAAACAATTCCTGATTCATCTATTGAATATCGTGAGAAACTTACCAACATACCGCTCAATCAAAAGGATATTAGGGCACGCTTCTTTCCATATGCGGTAGACATGGAGCGTCTTAAAAAAAGCTTTCTTGAAGATCTTCGAGCGTTAATCGAGAGTCTGCCAGCCATCATCAATAACGAAGCGATAAAAGAGATCAAAGGCATCGTTTCTGAGTTGAGTGAGAAAGCAAAAGCTAACATCTCGCGCTTTGAAAGGTTATCCCAAAAACGCGAAAAACTTCAAAAAGAGTATGATTCTTTGGTGAAGCAGGAGCCCGATCGAAAAGAAAAAACAGATGAAATGCGGCAAAATGTAATTTCTCGCATTCATGAACTTGCTAAAATATCTCGTGAGCAAATGAAAAACAAATATGAGGAAACATTTAATGCCGATCATATTGCAGAACTTATAAAGGATCGTGGATTCAAAAATAATAAAGAAGGCAGGGCGGATATTTGCAGTTACATATCTGCGTTGCTTCAAGAGCAGGTCCGTATCATTGCAACAGAGAACTCCGATAAGTTTTCAAAAGCAGTTGATGAATACTTGGCTGAATTTGAAAATACTGTATTTTCTGATTTCGAGACAGGATATAAATTTGACTTTTCAGGCTTTGATGTAAAACGCGTTTTTGCCGCCGGATTTACAGGTGTTGTTACTCTTGGGGCACTGATGGTTTGGGCTTCAACCTTCGGAAATTTGGGAGCCTATATTTTACTGGCGAAAGGGGTAAGTATTCTATCTGCTTTGGGTATCTCGGTCGGCGGAACTGCCGCGGCAGCAAGCGCTGTGGCTGCCATCGGTGGTCCAATTGTTTTTGGTATCGCCTTGGCAATAATAGGAGGTATTGTTGCATTTAATATCTTCTCTGGAAGTTGGAGAAAATCACTTGGTAAAGCGATTGTTAAACAACTTGACGAAAAAAATACCCTTCGCAGTTGCCAAGACACGCTCGACAAGTACTGGAAAGAAACAGAGGATGGATTCAATTCTGTTGCAGAAAATCTGGAGAGGTCTTGGAAAGACCACATTAAAACATTGGGGGATGATTTACAAAACCTTGACATGCACGATATTATTTCAAGGATTTCAGAAGAAACATCATTCATAAATTTTATTCAAGGCATCCCATCTTTGTAAATTGGATGCCGTTGAGTAAGAAAAGAGACCATATTTCCCATGTTTTTTAATTGAAGCGCGTGACAATGCGTCTTGATTGGGCTTAAAAATCCATTTCAAGGCGCATCTTTATTTTCGTTGTTTTATAAGGACTCAGAGTCTGTATTCAACCTGCAACTACCATCTACGTAAAAGAGTATGCAAATGAGAAATCCGCGCCAGGGTCTCCGCGGAAGCGACGCATAGCTCATAATCCTTGGAAAGGCGGCGAGAATGCCCGATCCAGGGAAAGCTACGTTCCACAATCCACCGCCAGGGCAGTTTTTCCCATTCATGGGGCTTGATCTTCTCGGAAATATCTACACCCAATCCGAGTGCTTTGAGCACGTCCTCCTCAAAGGATTTGCTATACCCCGCATCGGCGCAAAATCTTTTGATTGTCGGATACTTTTCGAAAGCCTTTTGCGCGGGATGTATTCCTGATTTTGTATCATGAATATTAGCAGCGTGAACTACGACTGCAAGCAGATTACCCATTGTATCAACGACTATGTGACGTTTCCGACCTTTCGTTTTTTCCCACCGTCAATACTGCGTTCTTCGCTTGCATATACCGTTCTTACACTTTGAGAATCAATAATGCATAACTGGGTGCGGCGTTTCGCTCCGCTGTCAGACGTGTCTTTTGTACGACCGCCTCAAGGACCTTCTCCCAGAGCCCGCTCAATCTTGCACGCCGGTAGAAGCTATGCACGGTGGAATACGGCGAGAAATCGTGAGGCAACGCTCGCCATTTACAGCCGTTATTCACCAGATACAGCACAGCGTTTAACAGTGTACGCTTATGGTGTTCACTGTTGGGCCCTTGCGGAAAGTATTCTGCTATTTGCTCCCATTGTGTATCCGTCAGGTCACTCAGGTAGTTCGTTGCTTTAAATTCTATCTTTTTCATAGGTCTATTTTATTTTGATCTCCGGTTGAATACAAGTTCTAAAATAATAGGCCTTTTTTCTGTCAGCTAATTTTTGAAGCAAATGCGATAGGCCATTGCTTTTGATTATAGATTTGCATGTAACCAGTTCCTTTTTTAAATATTTGTTTTCCAGTTCAAGATTATTTCTTTTTAATTGTCCTTTAATGGACCTATACTGATATAATTCTTTTTCTATCCCGTCTATCTTTTTTGTAAGCTGTGAGATTGTCTCGTTGTCAACGGCTAACATGTGCTGCAGCTTTCTTTCCCGTTTGACTTGTTCAATATTTTTTTGTGCCATTAGAGTAAGCTGGTCATAATCCATCTTTGAAATCATGACCTTAGTGGTCAGCGGCACCTTCTGTGCCTGTATCTGCTCAACCGCCTGTATGTTAACCTGTTTTTCATGCAAGTTGTCTAAACGCTTTTCAAGCATCTGCACCTCTTTGGCGCGCTCCTGCTTCTTATAATCCAACACGGAAAGATGCTCATTATGGATACCAAGCTGTTTCCACTCCATGCTGTGACGCTCCATCACCTGTGCCAGCATCTGCTTTTCCGCGTAAATCCACTGATTGATCTCCGTATCCTCCCGACTGCCGCCCTCAAAGCCCTGCGCAGCCAGTGCCTTTTTCAGGGAAACACGGGTATCCAGCCCGCGTTTGCTCCCGGTAATATACGGTACAAAATCAATGTGCAGGTGGGGCGTGGCTTCATCCATATGCAGGTAAGCTGAAAAAACGTACAGGTTCGGGTTCCGAATCTGAAACTCTGCCATGAACTCAGTCAGAATCTTTTGGGCCTGTTCCGCTTCCGGCGTCCCGACCGCTGTGTCTTTACCGCTGCCGATTTGAAAAATCACTTCATGGTACAGTTTTTCTTGACGCCCACTCTGGATATGGTTATAGTAATCGGCAATTTTACGGTCGTTTCGCTTTTGCCTGACGTTGTAGCGTTCCAGCGCTTTTCCGAAAAGTTTCTGATACACCTGACGCAGGTTTTCGTGGCGGAAGACCACGTTTTCCTGTGTACGGCCCTGGTCCACATTTTTTGCAATAAAATCCCGGTTGTTATGGTTGAATGAGCCTTTGCCCACCATTCCACTGATTGTCCGTTTTAACATAGGGACCTTCCTTTCTCGTGTGGATATTTGGGTGCTTCAACGAGTTTGGCTTTGTTACTTTTGTCGAAAGTAACGCAAAAGCACTTTCGACGCTTCGCATCAAAAGCGCCTTTGCGGCCTGCCTGCGGTTTTGCGGCTTTACAGCCGCATCGGTACGGTTGCCCTTCTTCGCTTACAACCATCCTTTATCAAAACAGTACATTTTTGCACACATGCTGGAAAAGCAGTACTCAAGCACCTTGACCATGTGTGCAAACCTTGCATCCATGTGAAAACAGCATCATGGATGCAAAGCTTGCCGGCATGATAAGCCCGCATGAACGCTTACATCCGCCCATGTCTGCAAAGATGCGTCCTGTATTTCCACAAAGCTTTCCATGTCAGGAAGAACATGTCCATCGTAATACCACCAGTAGGTGCCCTTCTGGCCAAATCCTACACGTTTGCTCAGGATGCCAAGCACCGTGCGCGCATTGGCAAGCGTCCGGGGTTTGATACCTGCTCGCTCAGCTTCCCGGATCACTTCGCTCGCCTGCGCATATCCGGCAGTCATATGCTCCTGAAGGAATGCCTTTGCCTGCTCCAGCGCGGCACCGCCATTTCTTTTTTTATTGGTATCCACTAAAACCTCAGCCGAGGAGAGATCACAGAACGCCCCGAAAGCGACACCACCATGTTCCAGGTCGATTTGATAACACAGGCTTTGCCCAGCTTCGGCCAGACTGCTCTTTTCATGGCACAGAACGCGTGTGCCAGGGTCTTCTGGATGCCGCCCTACTGTCAGCATACTCCTTGCAACCGCCGCGATGTCGATGGACCCGAGCGCCCGGTACATCGCTTTGGTATTGGCCATTTTGGACATATGCATAATAAATATGAATGCGCACCGGTACTGGTCGGCCAACCGTGCAATTCTCGCCAGGATGGGACGGATCTCATTTGCGCGGTGCATGTCCACGCCCTGTCCCAGATATGCCTGCAAAGGGTCAATGATAAACAGTCGGGGCCTCACGGCCCGCAGGTTCTCTTCGATCCGCTCATCCGAGAGGGTCAACGCCGTCTTGCTCTCATCGATGGTATAGATTTTCGAAAAGTCCGGATGCATGGTCTCCAAACGCGGCTTGATGGTGTCGGCAAGGCCATCTTCGGCGCTCTGGAAAATCACCGGCGCAGGGCCGCTTGACGGGCTGGGATTGAATTCTTCCCCAGGGAAGCCCCCTCCCTGTGTCACCAGCGATGCAATCTTTAGCGCCAGCATCGTCTTCCCACTGCCTGGATCGCCTTGGAGCAGCGTCAGCTTTCCAAGCGGTATGTATGGATACCAGAGCCATTGCACGGCGGCCGCGTGGATCTGGTCAAAGGAAATCAAACCTGAAGGCTTTCGTAAAACATCTGCCATTGGTACACCTCTGTCTCAAACGGCCTGAAAGCCGTAATATTTTTGTTTAAAATACTGAGCGGGACATTTACCGGCCACCGTGATATATCCCATCTTTTCCAGCTCCTGATTCAGTCTCCGAACGATCTGGTATGCCTTGCTCCGGCTGACGCCCAAGGCTTCTGCCACTTCCAAAGCTGTTATATACTGTACCCGCATTGCCATCCTCCTTACGCTTCCAACATTTCGGTGATATCAACGTGCAGCGCACTGGAAATTTTGCAGGCAACTGTCGGTGTGCAACTCTTGCCAGATTTTATGCAGGAAATGGTCTGACGGGATACGCCGCTTGCTTTTGCCAACTGCCCAATGTTCATACCTTGTTTACCCATCAAAACAAGCATTTTCAATGCGTTTATTCTCATAGAAAGCTCCCTTCGCTCAAATAAACGAACTAATAGTGCGTTTGTCAATACACAAAATTAAATATATGCACTTGCAATTCGCTTTTTTATATGTTATGCTTTACATGAGGTGAATATATGTGAAACAGGTGGACAATGGGGATATCGGGCGGCGTGTGAAGGAGGTCCGTAAAAAGAAAGGGTATAGCCAACAGGAATTAGCCGACCTTCTGGGGAAATCGCTGCGTACGATTCAGAAATACGAAAATGGTGAAATTCAAATCACTATCGGGATGATAAATAGTATTGCCCAAAAACTTGGTACTACATCGACCTATTTGCTTGGGTATGAAACCGGAAACAAGCCTATTCATTCGCTATCTGATATCTATAAGGTGTTTTTTCAAATGGAAAAGGTGAAAGGTTTGGAATTTTCCATTGACGTGAAAAAGCCTAATCGAGATGGAAAGTGGCAGTGCTCCATCACATTTGATGGAAATCTCCGTTCTGCCAAATGGAACTCAAGTTTATGCTCGTTCCTCGAAGATTGGGATGAATACCGTGATGAATTCCGAACTTATATGATTTCCAAACAGCGGTATGACCAGTGGAAAGATGAAACCCTTGCGTACCACTCCAATTCTGAATTGCAACTTGAAGAACCCGACGATCTGGACAGGACAACACGACTGGCTCGAAAAAACGAACTACTGAATAAACTATTTGCCGAAACGAGCAAGAATGAATGACAGTGGTGTATCGGGAAAGGAGTTATAGATGTCCGTATCAAAAGACACCAAAACCGGAAAATGGATGGTGCAGTGTCGCGTGACCGACTGGCAAGGAAAAAGCGTGCATAAAAAGAAACGCGGCTTCCGCACTAAAAAAGAAGCCCAGGAATGGGAACGGGAATTTCAAAACAAATCCCATAACGATTTGGCGATGCTTTTTCAGAATTTCGTTAACCTCTATTTTGAAGACATGAATCACCGGCTACGCTTATCTACTGTAAAAAACAAGCGCTTTCTAATCGACCTCAAAATCACCCCGTACTTTGGCAAGATGTCTGTAAATGAAATCACCTCCGCACACATTCGCAAGTGGCAGAACACCCTAACTGCTTATCGAGATAAAAAAGGGAAGCCATACTCTCAGACATATCTGAAAACCATCAACAACCAACTAACTGCCATTTTCAAATATGCGCTCAAATACTACGACCTAAAAGAAAATCCCTGCCACAAGGCAGGGAGCATGGGGAAAAGCGAAGCCGATGAAATGCTGTTCTGGACACGCGCCGAGTTTCAAAAATTCATTGATGCCGTTCAGGATAAATTCAAAGCCTATGCGGCCTTTATGACATTATACTATACCGGCATGCGGGTAGGCGAACTAACCGCCCTCACGCCCACCGACGTGGATTTGAAGAAGGCTACGATCACCATCAACAAGTCCTATCAGCGAATCGACGGGCAGGACGTGATTACACCGCCTAAGACGCCCAAGAGCAACCGTGTGATTACGATTCCGCAGACGCTTTGCAAATGCTTGCAGACGTATATGGCCTGCTGCTATAACCTTCAATCAGACGACCGCCTCTTTCCGTTCACAAAATATTTTCTGTGGCATGAGATGGAACGAGGCTGCAAACTGTCCGGTGTCAAAAAAATCCGCGTGCATGATCTCCGGCACAGCCACGCGAGCCTGCTGATCAAAATGGGGTTTTCGCCCCTATTGATTGCGGACAGACTGGGCCACGAGAGAGTGGAAACTACGTTGGATACATACAGTCACCTTTACCCCAGCAGGCAGGCTGAAGTTGCGGCCAAGCTGGATGTCCTGATGGTAAAAGAGCTAACGGAATAATTCGATTGTAGCCATTTTGTAGCCGATCAAAAGAAAAATCCCTGCGAAGCCGCATGAATACTGGCTTTACAGGGATGCGAAACTTATTCCCACTCGTTTCATGACTTTCTGGCGCAGATGCTTTCCGCGCCTTTTCATGGCTTTATTCGCTGTATTTCACAGTATTAGCTGTGATTCTTTTGCCTCATCAAAGAAGTGTACTCAAAATGTACTCAATACCTTATCCCGTAATGCTTCCCATAGCAGCAATAATTTCCCTGCATCTTCCAACGTTCTTAAATATATTAGCTGGATATGCATCAGGAAATACTTGATTCATAGCCTCCACGACATTCAAAATAATTCTTGGAGAAATTTGTGCTACAGATTTTGCAATATCTGTAACCGCTATCATCTTGATGTTGAAATCTGGATTACTTTTAAGGTTTTGTAATACAAGGTAAAGCATAAATCGATTACCATGAATAAGCACTAATTTACTCCGACCCTGATATTCACCCTCATGCGTTTGCAGATATTTATCTAATGCACGCATAATCTCAATACTATTCTTCATTGCAAATGCATTAGTTCGCGCATTAAATAGTACTTTATAGGGTGCCTTTTGAATATCATCTGTCAAAGCGCCGATATTTCTTTTGGCAGTTGCGGCATATGTAACCTCATCTTGATAACAAGCCTGTGCAATGATAGCTT
Source organism: Ethanoligenens sp. (assembly GCF_047718355.1). NCBI lineage: Bacteria > Bacillati > Bacillota > Clostridia > Eubacteriales > Oscillospiraceae > Ethanoligenens > Ethanoligenens sp. The sequence continues at coordinate 7,507 of NZ_JBDNLG010000065.1, read as the reverse complement.
CGTCTATCGACACCTGATGGATTAGATCGTCTATTAAAGCACCAGACTTATATAGATAAAATATTCCAGAGAACATTAATTCGTTCTTAAGACGATCCTGCTGTGGATCCAGTGCTGCGAATTCTTTACTGTCAATTTTATTTTGTGTATTGGATAGTTTAGTGATTTGAAGTGCACTGTTTTCTCCAGAATCCCCAAGGTCAATCAGCTGAAGAAAAACAGTGGCCTTTTCTGTTTGTTCTGGATTTTCATTAAAAAATGTCCCTATTGTTCCCGTGGTCTGTGCGCCATTAACCACGGATACTCCCTCAAGGGAAAACAGTCCCATTTTATTGTTCGTTCCATATGCAGCCTTGCGAATCACTTTTTTACAGAGCATTTTAACACCGTTATTATAGTAAAAGAATTTTTCAGGCTCGTCTTGTAGTACTTTCTTCATGCCTTGGTTAACCTCCGTACTACCCTTATAAAAACGGATATTTTGCGCAAACAAATGATTCCCGTAGGAATTAAACCATGTCCCAAGTGCAGCTGCTGAAATTGTACCATAGTACGCCTTCATTGGTTCATCTACTTTTCCCCAGTTGCTTAAAAGGACATCATCAAGGCAAATATTATCGGCCTCTTGCCCTGATGCTAAATACTTAAAAACATCCGATATCTTAATTTCATAAAAGTCAAGGATCTTGTTTGTATCGTCGTTTGTGTTAGCAAGTAAAGTATTAACTGGACGTTTGGCGTAGGGAGGCATGTCCTGACCGCCTGTGTGGCAGTAAATGCTGAGCACTTGGTAATCCATATTCTTAATGGCCGATGTGATTTCAGGGATCTTGTGAATTATCTTTGGGTTAGCTCCATCAAACTCCAAACTCATAATTCGGTTCATACCTTCAACAAACTCCAATGACTCTTTTTGTGAAATTGAACCCACTCCGTCTGAACGCCATTTGCTTTGCACCAACACAAGTTTTTTTTGCATGTCGTCGCAATATATTGCATCGATCCCCATATCATGATAGCCGTCGGTAACACTTTTTGATGCAACATCAGCATCTACACCGCATTCCATCATAATTGCTAAAGCTGCTAACGCACGTGAATAAAAGAGAGCCTGTTCATCTGGATGATCCGTTACATCAATTTTTCCATCAAATAAATCCTCTAATTTTGAATTAATACGAATCATGTTAATGTTAGGCATCTTTTCTCCTGTCGTAGCTAAAACTATGAATTATCACTTGCTATTTACGATAATATATTAGTTGTATGATTTTTATAAGTGTTCCATGTAGGCTCATACTCAGCCGTAGCCTGGTTTCCCCACATGTCCCAACCAGTTCTGTCACCACGAGCAAACATTTCAAGATATGGCCCGGGCGAGCATTGCTCAATAATAGGGACAATCTCATCAGGTTTTCTGGAATGTTCCCGTTTCTGTGATCTAATAAGATTCACTTGTGATCGTGCAGGTGCTAAAGTTCGGTTATTTGTTCCACGAATACCAAATAATAAAATTTCAGTTACATTTCTAAAATAAAAGCCGACCCCACGTCCGTCAGGCTCTCCGTCTTTTCGCACTTTTTCCCAGATAATGTTTCCCTTATATTCAAACCCCCACGCTTTTAGAACCTCAAGTCCATTAGGAAGTAATGCATTTGGAACCCACAAATATAAGTGGCTCTTTTCTGCTGCTATTTGCGAAACTGGCAACGCTTTTATATCCTCAAGTTGCATCGTTTCATAGCGGTTCAGTTTCTTATTTTCTGGCGCAACCTTACCGGTTCGATTTTGAAACCTCCATGGAGGATCTGCATAAATTGTGGCATACTTTTTATCGCCACAAAAACGAAGAAGATCATTCGACGTTGATTGCGAAGTATTCATTCAGCAGATTCCTCCTTCCAATCTGAGATGCATGCTTTTTTAATTCCAACAGCTAAAATAGGACAGCCCCCATTACGTCTCGAATCCAAACGATATAATAATTTTCCCATCCAAGTTGTACTTGCTCCATATTTACGCATAATGGGCTTTCCATCGCCATCTAAGACGGCTTTAAAAATATCATTCAATTCTTTAGCACGGGTGATAATGATACCAGCACTAATAATGTCACAATCATAATATGTGCGCATAGCGAGCAAATCACGATCAAAAGTCTGGTCTTTGCTATTCCACTCCAAATCGAACGCCACACGGTTCTTTAAAAAATCAATGTTATGACCATCAATATACCCTTCAAGAACGCGCTCCTCATATGGAACATTCGAAAAACGTCCACGCTGTTCCGCCTGACGAGGATATATTTTGATATGTAAATCTCCTGAAATTCGAATTTCCCTCCAGCCATAGGGATATAGTACATCGTCAAATTTCTTAGGAATATTCGTTTCATTCCCACCGGATTTTCGCAAATCATCAGTTGTGATGTTCAATTTGCACAAACAGTCTAAAATTTCAGACCATTCCCTCGGGAATGCTTGTGTCATAATTTCCAAAGCATGGTTGTAATTGTAAAATTCAAACCTATCAAGTAGCTTTTTATCAATATAATTCCCAATATTTATAAGCCATCGCCCCAATGCGTTTTATAGCATATTATAGCATATCGGCACGAGTTTATCAAACAGAAGACAGATACTGTCGTAGTTCATCAATCGGCAAATTGCTGCACTGTGCAAATTTCTCTAAGGACATCTTCTTTCGACGATACAGGTCGTAATATCGCCAAAAAATCTTTGGCGGTTCAGTCGCTTTTATGCTCTTTAAAGTAGGGTTCTCAGGCTGTGTCTTGGATGCTGTTTTCATTTTTCAATAGACCTCCAATTATTATGCGGTTCTCTATCATTCAGGATATTTTGAATAACTACCTGTATTTCTGCTGGCAAATGGGTCATACACTCCTTCAACCGCTGATCCATTCGTTCCAGTTTACCGCGCAACAGAGCATTTTCCATTTGCAGCTTTAGCGACGGTCTGTCTTGCTCTGCTTTTGCGGCACGTTGCCGATAATCTTCGGCTCGGTTCTTGTAGGTCTGCATTCGGGCTTCAGCCACACCTATTTTTGAGGCGGCATCTTCCTTTACTTTTTCGATTTCAGCATAAGCTTGCTTTTGCACGGTGTCAACATGAACTGCTGTCCTTTTTAGTGCTTCAAATTCTGCGTATTCTACACCCTTCAACGCCCCTGTAAGAGTCTTTTTACCCTTTATCGCCTCTACTTCTTTGGCTGTCAGCAATCGGTGCTGTAACCCATCAATTTCGCTCTCTACAGCATTTTTCTCGTTTTTCAAGGCATCCAGTTCATCATGAACCTGTTCAACCTGTTCTTGAGTATGTAGCATATCAGAAGTCAATCCATTGATTTGATGCTCATATTCAGTACAGACAGCTTCGGCTTGTTCCTTGGCCCGCTGTGCCTTTAATTCCTGCATCGTTCGGTTCCCCCCAGCAGTAGCACCATTAAGAATTTCCACCTCAAAGCCAAAATGCTGTCCCAAATCACGTTGCAAGTCTGGATGGAATTTTGTCAGTTCTGCTTTCGTTAGCACTTCTTTGGCAGATACCTTTTCTTTGCCATTCTTCCCAATTGTGACCGGGATAAAGGCGAAATGGACATGCGGCTGATTTTCGTCCCGATGCACATAGGCAGATACCACATTTTTCTCCCCATAGCGTTCGGCAAGGAAACGATAGGTTTCCCGAAAAAATTCTCGCTCTTTTGCCGGAGGAAAAGTTTTGGGAAGTGTAACCACCCAAGAACACATTACATTAACATCGGCACGGTTTAAACACTTCACCACGGAAGTACGCTTCCGAATGAAATTGATTTGTCCACCCTCACGATGAGGAGCAAGGTTGTAGTTCTGACCTGTTTTTGACAAGTCAATATCCTGATTGCCGAATTTGATGTACTGCCCGTCCTCGCCCTTTTTTCGTTCATAATGCTGGCACAATTGTCCTGTGGCGGCACGGGTGTATTTAGAAACATTTGCCATTTCACAATTTCTCCTTTCATCATATGGGTCGCGGGCAGGCTTCCCAAATAAAATTTGGTAAAGCCAGTTATACCAAATTTTATTTGGAAACTGGCTCTCCGAGAGGGAGGGGCTTCGCCCCGCCGTCTGAGGACGGCTCCCCAATGTTCAACGCCCTTTTCAAAGGGCAGTCCACATGGCTTCCCTAAACTACTCTCTTCTACTTGCTTCGGTGACGATGTGACGATATTTGAGATACCAGGGGCGCTACTCAAAATACCGTCACGACCGTCATTATCGTCACGCCTTTGCTGTTTTCTCGAAAGTCAGTTTGACCTGCCGCCCCATGTGACTACGCCTGTTTTCATAGCGTATCCCATACTGGTCAAGCAGACATCCAGCACTTACGTTCAATCGCCTTGTCAACGCATTTGGAGAAAGCTTTACACCGTCCAGCACATCAGCCAACTCTGATGCACTGCCTTTCCATTCCAGCTTTTCTGCTGTCACCAGTTTTGCCACGGCTTTCACCACCGCGTCAACAGGTTCTTTCCAAAGTTCTGTTTCCGCTTTTATCAGCTGCCAGACACAACTTTCTCGGTCAAATTTCAAATAGAGCTTTTGGTCCTGTTGGTCACGTCCGGCCACATCCAGCACCGCCTCATTTCCCGTCCGCTTTATCTTTTGGAGGACAAACGCCCCATCTGCCGCTCCCAGCAAGCCATTTGTGCCGGAAATCGTATCAAAGCTATCCTCCGCGACCTGTTTTCTGGTGTGGTGCACCAACAACAAGCAAACGCCATGCTGGTCACTGAACTTCTTTAGTTTTGTGACAATCTCATAATCGCTGGCGTAGCTATATTTATCTCCACCGATCTCACGCACCTTTTGTAAGGTGTCAATAATGATAAGCCGGGTGTCCGGGTGTTGTCGAACGAATTCATCCAGCTGACCATCCAGCCCTTCATTCAGTTGTTTTGCCTGCACAGCAAAGTATAAATTATCATTTCCCTCTGTTCCAAACATTCTTGAAAGGCGCTTTTGAAGCCTTGCATAGTCATCTTCTAACGCCAGATACAATACGGTTCCTTTGTGAATATGATGCCCCCACAACGGTAAACCGGTGCTCACATGATAACTGAGCTGTGCCATAAAGAAGGATTTTCCTACTTTAGGGGCACCAACAAATAAATAGGTGCCCGCGTACAGAAAATCATCAACAATACGAGGATTGGTTCGATAAACGGTATCGTATAATTCCGACATAGACACTGTGTGCAAATATCGAGGATTGTTCACCTGCTGGAACAAACGCTCCATTTTACGGTGTTCCTCATCTTTTTCGTTGAATTCCGCGTTGTCCTTTGGTAAAATGGTAGTAGTTTCTTTAACAAGCGGCTGTTCCTTCTCTGCGTCAACAGACGGATTTGGGACAGTCGTTTTTTCTTCGACTTCTTTCATGTGTCACTCCTCCTGTCACCATTCAGCGTTAAAAAGTCGTTTGAGCACAACTTACCAATAGTTCCGCCGTTCGAAAGGGATTGTACTTGCTCCAAGATAGCTTTACAGTCTTTCAACAATTCAGGCATGACTGCTGCTATTTGATCTCTTTCAAGAGCCTCTATGGTCTCCCGGAGTCGCCGTAGTTCAAGGCTCAATCGGTCACTCTGATATTTGCCAACCACAATATGGATTTCCTGATGAAGCAACGACTGAATGTAATACTGGCCTTTTGGCATCCCGCTGGCAATGATACGTGCTTCTATCTGGCGGCGTTCTTCTGGCGAAGTTCGAAAACAGACGGTTTGATTGCGAAGTCTGTTTTTATCCAATCCGCTCATTCCAAGCCCTCCTTGTACTCAGTTTCCAGCTTGTCCGCTATCTGGACTTGTTTGTTGGGGTAAAGATGGGCATAGGTGTTCATTGTGGTTTCCACCCTTTCATGTCCCAATCTTTCCGCTATGGCCAACGGCGAAAAGCCCATTTCAATCAGCAGGGATGCGTGGCTGTGACGCAGATCGTGAAGCCTAATGCGTTTCACACCGCTTTCTTTGATACCTCTCTGCATCTCATGCTCCATAAAGTACTTTGTCACAGGGAAGATGCGATCTGTTCCATCAATGCCATATATGCTACCGATATAGTCTTTTAAATCGACTACAAGAAACTCCGGGATATTAATTACACGCTTACTTTTAGGCGTCTTTGGAGGGGTTATTATATCCCTGCCGTCAATTCTCTGATAGGATTTAGAGACGGATATTACCCGCCTCTCAAAATCAATATCATTGAGTGTCAAGGCCAGCAGTTCACCAATACGCATCCCTGTCCAGTATAGGGTCATAAAGGCCATATAGGACTGCCGTTTGTTCATTACGCTGTCAATAAACTGCATAAACTCCTGCTTTGTCCAGAATTGCATCTCCTCAGCGTTGCTCTTCCCCATACTCCCGGCTTTGGAGCACGGGTTGCTCTTAAGGTCGTAATACTTGACAGCATAATTAAAGACGGCGTTTAGCTGATTATTAATGGTTTTGAGATAGGTTGCCGAATATCCCTGTTTTATTAAGGTGTTTTGCCATTTTCGAATGTCCGCAGGCTTGATCTCATTTATGCTTTTATTTCCAAAATACGGTAGAATTTTTAGATCGATAATATATTTCTTTGTTCGCATGGTATGTTCTCGCAGTCGAGTTTCCATATCTGCATAATAAAGTTTGAGAAAATCTTCGAAATGCATATCGAAATCGGCTTGCTTCATCAGCAAGAAGTTCCGTAGCCATTCCTCTGCTTCCCGCTTCGTATTGAAACCACGTTTGGTAGATTTTTTTCGATTTCCCTGCCAGTCAGTATATCGGAATTGTATCAGCCACTTCCCGGTTTTAGGATCTTTCTTTGCTTTCACTCTTTATCACTTCCTCCTTACGCACCAAAGCCGTACCAGCGTTTTTCAAAGTATCGCTTTGGAACCTTACCTGCAATTACAAGATATCCGGCTTTTTCCAACTCTTGGTTCATACGTCGAATCATTTTGTAAGCATGGCCGGTCGATACCCCCAGTATTTGGCTTAATTCTGCGGCAGTAAGATAGATTTTGTTTTCTGTTGCCATAGTTGTTTCCCTTTCCTTGTTTGTAGCGACATCGCTATATTTTCTCTTTTATTATATGTAGCGATGTCGCTATTGTCAAGCGGATTTTTTAATTTGTTGGAAAACAAGTGTAAGCCATGATATAATGAGTAATGGATAATGATGTAATATGGTGGTGAGAACGTGACAATCGGTGAAAAAATTAGATATTTTAGGGAACAACGTGGTATAACGCAAGGTCGTTTGGCTGAAGTAACAGGCATCCATCCTGTTTCTATCCGAAAATATGAAACAAATAAAATGCAGCCGCAACCCCCTCAGATAGAAAGGATTGCAGCTGCGCTTTGTGTTAGCTCTAATGCTCTTACAGGTTTGGATAACGCTGGATTGCGACTTGAAACTATAGGCGATCTTATGGGAATTATTATTATACTGTGTAA
>NZ_JBDNLG010000064.1:0-16612 GCF_047718355.1 Ethanoligenens sp. | reverse complement strand
GTCGTTTACAATTACACCAATGAGAACAGCGAATCCAAACAGAAGTGGGAAAGCGTTCCGACCTACAAAGAGGCCATCCGGCGAAAAGCCGAAGTGGAGAATCAACTGCTGAGCGGCACCTACATCCCGCCTGTCCAGCAATACGTAACCGAATTTTTGAAAGACTTTGTTTCAACCTACGGTGAAAAACGTTGGGGCATTTCGATGTATGATGGCTGCACTGCCTTAATCGGCAATTACATCGATCCCATCATCGGGGACATGCACATTCAGTCGATCAACACAAGGGCGGTGGACAAATACATCCAGACCTTACGAAAGACGCCTTGCATCGGTGCAGGCAAAAGAAAAGTGCCGTGAACACTTGATTCTACGGCACTTATGGTGTCCTCGGGCGGATTCGAACCGCCGACCTCTCGCTTAGGAGGCGAGCGCTCTATCCAACTGAGCTACGAAGACATGTGAAATTTTATGGGCTAATGGATTTGAACAGCCTACCGCTTAGGAGACCTGTACTCTATCCAACTGGACGAAGGAAACAGATCATGCAACCCTGATTAGAGCCGACAGAAAGAGCCTGTTCTCACTCGTATATGCACGCCATTGCAATGGACGTGCATAGCTTTACTATTATATATCCAGTGTATTTCGCTGTCAAGGCGACAGAGCAGTGTGATGGCACAAATCAATCTCGCAGTAATTCAAAAAAGATGTCAATAGCGGCTATATTTAGCGGTACGCAGTTCATTGATATATGGCTCTAAAAAAGGCATACCGCTTTCCGTAGCGATTTGAATTTCCTGCTCGATGTCATATTGCACGCGGCAAAACGAAATACTGTATGGAGCGGCACTGCGGCTACCCAATAGTCCTTCTAAAATGGCATAGGACGCCTGTGTCAAATCAAGTGGATTGCCTACACTGCCGCAATTAAACAGCGTCTTCATAGAGAAACTTTCAATGTAGGCATGATGGATATCACCATACCCAACCAAATCCGAAGCCTGCGGAAGTACGGTAGCTCCAGAGAGGGTGGGAATTTCAAACATGGCCTCCTTCTGCCCGGGAGAACCGTTGAAATAGACCCGTTTAAATAGGCTGGTGGGATGTGCATGGAATAGTCGTACCAACTGACCGCTCAAAAAAAATGTGATTTGTTCAGGCAATTCTTTTAATTGCAGTAAGCCTTCACGCCCCAGCTGATTTCGATACCACGACACAGATTGCTCATAATTTTCACGGCCGACGAAATCGTCCCAATTCCCTTTGACAATTGTCTTGCAAGCCGCAGTGCAACGATCGAGTACCTCTTTGTTGCGCGGTCCTTTTCCAACTATATCGCCAAGGCAGACGATCAGTCGTATCCCACGCTGCGCGATGTCATTTAAAACGGCTTCCAGAGCGGTAAGATTTCCATGGATATCTGAAATGACGGCAATCTTGTCCAATTTGCATCCTCCTTCCCCAATTTGTGAGAAAACCATATTATGCTTTCGCTCTTAACGCGCAGACAGAGAATGGGCACGCGCCCTCGTACGCATTAAAAAAGCAAAAACGCCTTCAAACAGCGCCTTTGCCTACAATCGCGGAAAGTTTGATATCTTATACAAATTATATCCCCGCGCCCCTTGCCTGTCAAGGCAAGGCAGCAACTGGTATTTGCCGCAAAAACGCGGCGCGATCTTGTAAGACCGTGCCGCGTTAAAATCCAGTAGAAAGTCAACTATATCGTATGTTATTGTGGAACAGCAACTTTGCTTTTCACATATTCGTCAATGGCATGAGCCGCTTGGCGACCTGCGCCCATGGCCAAAATGACCGTGGCCGCACCAGTAACAGCATCGCCGCCCGCATACACGGCTTTGTGCGTGGTCTTGCCATCTTCGTCCGCCACAATGCAGCCATGTGAATTGGCGTCAAGGCCCGGCGTGGTGGCGGTAATCAGTGGATTGGGGGTAGTGCCGATTGCCATGATGACGCTATCCAAAGGAATCTCAAAATTAGAGCCCTCCTTTGTTTTCGGGCGACGGCGTCCGGACGCATCCGGCTCACCCAATTCCATCTCGACACATTCGATTGAGCGGACAATACCCTTATCATCACCGTGAATTTCAACTGGAGAAGTCAGGAATTTAAAAATGATTCCTTCTTGTTTAGCATGGTGGACTTCCTCAGCACGGGCAGGCAGTTCCACTTCCGAACGGCGATAAACAATATAGACCTCTTTTGCGCCCAGGCGTTTGGCACTGCGCGCCGCATCCATAGCCACGTTGCCGCCGCCGATAACTGCCACACGCTGCGACTTTTTGATCGGCGTGTCATAGTTCTCTTTGTATGCTTTCATCAAGTTGACGCGAGTCAGAAATTCATTGGCAGAATACACGCCAACCAATGCTTCGCCTGGGATACCCATAAAGCGGGGCAGACCAGCTCCAGAGCCGATAAAAACTGCTTCATAACCCATTTCATTGATAAGCTCTTCAATCGTGAAAAGACGGCCAATGATGGAGTTGGTGTTGATGGTCACGCCCATTTTGGTGAGGTTTTCGACTTCCTGCGCCACGATGCTTTTGGGCAGACGGAATTCAGGGATGCCGTACATCAGCACACCGCCGGGCGTATGGAACGCTTCATAAACGGTGACTTCATAGCCTTTCTGCGCAAGCGCGCCGGCGCATGCCAAGCCGGCAGGACCAGAACCCACGATTGCGATGTGGTGACCGTTGGATGCGGGCACAGACGGTGTGGAACCGCCCTTTTCACGGTGCGTATCCGCCGCATAACGTTCCAAGCGGCCAATACCAACCGGCTCGCCTTTAATGCCGCGGATGCATTTTCCTTCGCACTGCGATTCCTGTGGGCAGACACGGCCGCATACAGCGGGCAGCGCGTTGGTTTCACTGATTTTAGCGTAGGCGCCTTCATCGTCGCCGTCAGCAATCAGCTTGATAAATTCCGGAATCTGGACATTGACTGGGCAACCGTCTACACAGGGACGATTTTTGCAATTGAGGCAGCGCTGTGCTTCTTCGCGTGCCATTTCGGGTGTATATGTACCGGTAACTTCTTCAAAATTGGTTATCCGTACATCAGGCGCCTGCTCTGGAGCAGGCAGCTTGGTTTTATTCATATTTGGCATAATAACCTCCATGCGCCGCGCGCAGTATTCTCAGTAGCAGAAACGATCATGGACGACCCGCCAATTATGCCAGGTTGTTCAATCTGCAGTAATGATCCAGTGCTGCATGTTCTTCCGATTTGTATGTGCCAAGGCGTTTCATCGCTTCATCGAAATCTACTTCGTGCCCGTCAAAATCGGGTCCATCCACGCACGCAAATTTGGTTTTTCCGCCAACGGTGACACGGCAGCCGCCACACATGCCTGTTCCGTCAATCATGATGGGATTGAGGCTGACGATGGTACGGATATCATATTTTTTGGTGAGTAATGAAACAAATTTCATCATCGGCAACGGACCGATGGCAATAACGCAGTCATAACCCGCACCTGCTTTGATCTCATCTTCAAGCGCATTTGTTACAAAGCCTTTTTTGCCATAGGTACCGTCATCCGTACAGATGATAAGGTTATTGGAAACCGCACGCATTTCGTCTTCCAAAATGACGATATCTTTGCTGCGAAAACCGGCAATGATATCGACTTTTGCGCCAGCCTGAAACAGGTGTTTTGCCTGGGGATAGGCAATCGCGCATCCCAGGCCGCCGCCGATAACCGCCGCTTTTTTGATGCCTTCCAACTCGGTCGGTCTGCCAAGCGGGCCGACAAAGTCACGGATGGAATCTCCCACGTTCAATTGGCTGAGTTCCTTGGTGCTTTTCCCGACAATCTGGAAAATAATCGTGACAGTGCCTTTTTCTAAATCTGTATCCGCAACAGTAAACGGGATACGTTCGCCGTATTCATCAATACGGAGGATAATAAACTGACCTGCCTGGATTTTTTTGGCAACAAAAGGAGCTTCAATCTCCACCATCACAACGGCTGGATTCAAAACTCTTTTCGAAACAATTTTAAACATGGTATTCTCCTGTTGCATCTTTGTATAATCCGATTTTGGGTCTTCAAACTCATTGGCTTAATCCAATAGCGAAGGTTCTGCCGCATCGTGCCGCCGCATAACTTTAGCGCTCCCCCAAAAAGGGCAGCGCAAAAACGCAATCGCTTTGCGGGTGGTAAACGCAGTATCCTTTTTATCTGCATAGAAAGGATAGAACTATACATGCCTATGTTATGATAATACTTTTTTCGCAAAGTTACAAGTCTGAACTTGTGGAAATCCTGCCAGAGCAAAAAGGACAAGTGTTTTCACATAGAACTTACTTGAAAAAACGCATCTTACGCACAAAAAACACCACTCGCAGAGTGATGTTTAATATGAAAATGCAGGTTTGTCAAATATTGATTGTATTGGAGATATTGTACAGTCTTTCGTCAAACGGCTTAACCATCTTCAGAGCCTCATAGATGTCATAATCAACTATTTTGCTATCTTTCATGACAACAACACGATTGCCAATGCCCGAGGCAAGGAGTTCCACCGCATGGTAGCCCATCTGTGACGCAACCACACGGTCACGCACGGTGGGAGAGCCGCCGCGCTGCACATGGCCAAGAACCGTTGCACGTGCTTCTATGCCGGTTTTTTCTTCAATCAACTGGGCAATCTCAGATGTATGGCCTACGCCTTCTGCTACGACGACAATGTAGTGCTTTTTCCCTGTTTTCTGGATCTTTTGGATGCGGGGAATCAATTCTTTCTCCACGTCATAGGGAATCTCCGGTACCAGAACGGCCGTGGCACCCACCGCGATGGCGGTATCGAGTGCAATCCAGCCAGCCCGGCGTCCCATTACTTCCACAACGCTGCAGCGGTCGTGTGATTCAGTGGTGTCACGCAAGCGGTCGACCATCTCCATGGCGGTGTTGACAGATGTATCAAACCCAATGGTGTAGTCGCTCGAAGAAATGTCGTTATCAATGGTGCCGGGAATGCCTACGCAGGGAACGCCGCGTTCGGAAAGATCAGATGCGCCGCGAAACGATCCGTCACCGCCGATGACAGCGATACCGCAGATATTCTGTTCTTTACAGACCTTAATGGCTTTTTGCATGCCCTCTTCGGTCTTAAATTCAGGACTGCGTGCGGTGTAGAGTACCGTTCCGCCGCGATGGATGATATCGGATACACTGCGCAAATCCATTTCTGTGAGATCACCGGTAATCAATCCGTTATACCCACGGCTGATACCCATCACGCGCAGACCTTTGGCAATGCCCGTGCGAACCACGGCGCGAATCGCCGCATTCATTCCGGGCGAATCACCGCCGCTTGTCAAAACGCCAATCGTCTTATTCAATTCTGCCATACTACAGAAACCTCCTTATCGTATACGGCAACCCGCCGAAAAAAAAACATCACAATTCATTATACAAGCAATCAAATCCGTGTCAATACCCGTTTTTGATTAAAATCGTGTGTGCGAGCTGCGCCTCGGTTTCCGGAACGAGAATTTCAAAATAACCGTCTTCCGTGCCGCCGCCCACAGGCCGAACGCGTACAGCCAGATTTGCTGCCGCCAATAACTCCTGAACGTTTAATACAGACTCCTTGGTTTGAGCCATGTATATCACAGTCCACATCTATATACCCTCCGACTTAGGCAATATGCCGCATGACTTATTACGTTTTGCACACGGTGAAAACTACCACACGCCTTATCATAAACCATTGCCAACGGTTTCGCAACCATTTTCCGGGCATAAACGTACATTTTCTTCCCCCAAAATACCGCGCAGTTCTTCCAGAAGCACATCATTGACGCTGACCCAAAGTTTTTTTGGCGCAAGTGTCAATTTCCGAGTATCCTCGAAAAACACGTAGAGCGGAAATGTGCCGTCAAAAACGGCCAACAAGTTCTCTGCCCGAAAAAACGTCTTGCTGCCTTGAGAGGGTACGCGCAGAAACAGCCCGCGGCGTTCGGGTTTCTTTTCTTCCATATTGTTTCCCATGTGATCGCTTTGATTTTGCAAGAGTGGCTCTGCATGGTTGCATAATAGCTTAGGTGGCTCGTCCTCACGGATGCTGATTTTCCCAGCAACAATGACCGCACTGTCCGGTTCGAACAACGGCTTATACTGTTCCAGTACACGGGGAAACACCACTAGTTCGATCGTGCCGCTGCTGTCATCAAGCGTGCAAAATGCCATGGCCTCATTGTTTTTGGTGATTTTGGTCTGCTTGGATTGCACGATTCCCGCCAGAGATAGTGCCGCACCGTCCGGGTAATCCGAGGCATATTCTTGATTGATAACAGTGCCGACACGCGGCAGTTTCAGCTTTTGTAACACTGCGCGGTACCGTTCGACGGGGTGCCCCGTGAGATAGAAGCCGATGACTTCTTTTTCATAAGCCAGCCGTTCCTTTGGCGCGAATTCTTCCGCATCCGGCAGGTTTTCGGTTTCCTCTGACGGTGAGGCCTGCCCGAACAGGCTGACCTGACCCGACAGGTTGTTTTTATTCCGCGTTTCCTCCTGTGCCAGCAAGGCCTCGTAACCGAGCATCAATTGGCGGCGCTTATACTGTAAACTGTCAAAAGCGCCGCATTTAATGAGGCTTTCCAGCATCCGGCGGTTGAGGTCGACCGGCAGCATCCGGCGAATGAAATCGCGGAACGAGGTAAATGCTCCGTTTTCTCGTTCCTGTATCATTGCCTTGATGAAACCCCGTCCCAGATTTTTAACGGCGTTGAGCCCAAAACGAATATTGTTTCCGCTGACGGTGAACCCATCCATGCTTTCGTTGACATCCGGCGGCAGAATGCCGATCTTCAGATGGATGCACTCATTGATATACTCCGACACCTTAGAAGAATTTTCCAACACGCTGGTGAGCAGTGCGGCGAAATATTCCTTGGGATAATGGCGCTTGAGGTAAGCTGTTTGATAAGCAACCAGGGCATAGGCGGCGGCATGGGATTTGTTGAACGCATAGGATGCGAAACTGGACATTTCATCAAAAATGGCGTTGGCAGTTGCCTCATCCACGCCGTTGCGCACGGCGCCCACACACTCGAACGTGCCGTCCTCCCGCTGTATGCCGTGAATGAAGTGATCGCGTTCCTTTTGCATGACAGACGTTTTTTTCTTGGACATGGCGCGCCGCACCAAATCGGCTCGCCCGTAGGAATACCCGCCCAACTTGCGTACAATCTCCATCACCTGCTCCTGATAAACGATGCAGCCGTAGGTGACATCAAGAATATCTTTGAGCAGCGGGTGTCGATAGGTGACTTTCTCTGGATGATGCCGGTTTTCAATGTAGCGGGGAATAGACTCCATCGGGCCGGGGCGAAACAAGGAAATGACCGCGATGAGGTCTTCGAGATGCTCTGGTCCCAGTTCCATGATGGTGTGCCGCATTCCCGGAGATTCAAATTGGAATACGCCCTCGGTGCTGCCCGCACCGAGCATGTCGAACACGGTTCTGTCATCCAACGGAATGTGTTCAATCGAAAAATCCGGCACATATTGTTCGCGTATGCGGTTCTCCGCATACCGGATAACGGTAAGGGTACGCAGTCCGAGAAAGTCCATCTTGAGCAGACCCAGTTCTTCCAGCGTGGTCATGGTGTATTGGGTGACAATGGACTCATCGTTTTTTTGCAGGGGGACATAGCTGTCCACCGGGTCACGCGTGATGACAACGCCCGCGGCATGGGTGGAGGCGTGGCGTGGCATTCCCTCAAGTCCCTTGGCGGTATCGATCAAGTGACGGACTGTCTCATTGGCGCCGTATTGTGCACGCAAGTCGCCCGAATGCTCCAACGCGCGCGCAATGGTCATGCCCGGTTCTGCGGGAACCATTTTGGCCGTCCGATCTACCTCGGCATAGGCAACGCCCATTGCGCGGCCCACATCGCGGATGGCCGCCCGGGCAGCCATTGTGCCAAATGTGATGATCTGCGCCACATGGTCGGAACCGTATTTCTGTATGACGTAGTCAATCACTTCCTGTCGCCGCTCGTAGCAAAAGTCGATATCAAAATCCGGCATACTGATACGTTCCGGGTTCAGAAAGCGCTCAAACAGCAAATGATAGCGCATGGGGTCGATGCCTGTGATGCCCACGCAATACGCCACCAGACTGCCCGCCCCGGAACCACGCCCGGGCCCGACCGGGATGCCGACTTCTTTTGCGTGCCGGATAAAGTCGTGGACAATCAAATAATAATCCACATATCCCATGCGGGTAATGACGTCCAACTCATAATCCAGCCGTTTCCGCACGTCCCCATTTGGCTGTGTGCCGTACTTTTGAGCAAGTCCCGTTTCCGCCATATCGCGCAGATAGGTGTTATGCTCCTGCCCATTCGGCACTTCAAAATGGGGCAGAATGGTTTTGCCAAATGTAAATTCCACGTTGCACCGCTCAGAGATTGCCACCGTGTTATCCAGTGCCTGCGGAAGTTCTGGA
This sequence comes from Ethanoligenens sp., assembly GCF_047718355.1. Classification (NCBI taxonomy): domain Bacteria; kingdom Bacillati; phylum Bacillota; class Clostridia; order Eubacteriales; family Oscillospiraceae; genus Ethanoligenens; species Ethanoligenens sp. The sequence continues at coordinate 8,117 of NZ_JBDNLG010000064.1, read as the reverse complement.
AACAATGCCCGCATCTCGTCTTCGGATTTCATGTAAAATTCATCGGTCGAAAAACCGACGTTGGGTTCATCTACCGTCCGGTTCATTTGGATGCAAAGCAAAACCTTTTGCAGGTGTGCGTCCTCTTTATGCAAATAGTGCGCATCGTTGGTTGCCACCAACGGCAAACCGGAGGCGCGCGCAATGTCCAGCAAGCCTGCATTGACCCGTGCCTGCTCGGGTATCCCATGGTCTTGCAGTTCCAGATAATAATTATCCGCGCCAAAGAGCGACGCATAGGCTTCCGCTTTGTGCCGCGCACCCGCCTCATCGCCAGCCAGCAATAGTTTGGGCACCTCGCCGGACAGGCACGCTGACAGTGCAATCAGGCCTTCGTGGTATTGGGTGAGCAATTCCCAATCCACGCGCGGCTTGCCATAAAAGCCGTCGATGAACGCCTGTGACACCATGCGGATAAGATTGCGGTAGCCCTGCATGTCTTTGCACAGCAGTACAAGATGTCCGTGCGACGCGTCGGGATGATAGAGTTTATCGTGGCGTGTGCGCGCAGCGGTGTATACCTCACAGCCGATGATGGGTTTGACACCTATCTGTTTTGCGGCCTTATAGAAGTCCATGGCACCGTACATGACGCCATGGTCGGTGACAGCGACCGCCGTCTGTCCCATTTCTTTTGCGCGCACGGGTATTTCCCCGATGCGGCACGCGCCGTCCAGCAGGCTGTATTCACTATGCAAATGCAGGTGTACAAAACCGGACATGCAAATTCCTTCCTTTAAAAAAATCTATAATCAGAGGTTTTTTGCGAATTCTACAATGCGCCGCAGCCTGTGGTTGATACCCGATCGACTTAGGGGATGCTCAAGCAAAGCCCCCAGTTCCCGAAGCGACATATCCGGGTGTGCCAGACGAAGGCGTGCCGTTTCGCGCAGTTCTTCCGGCAGCTGCTCATAGCAATGTGTTTCCATCAGTTTTCGGATGGCGGCCACCTGTTCGGCAGCCGCGTTGACGGTCTTGTCGATGTTTGCTGTCTCGCAGTTGGTCACACGGTTTACTTTATTGCGCAGGTCTTTATAAACCTTGATGTTCATCAGTTCCAGGGATTGACGGACGGCACCCATAAACGTGAGAATATCCTCAATTTGCCCGCTGTCCTTGAAGTAGACGATGAGCTTTCCGCCGCGCCAGATGTTCTTCGGCTCAAAACCGTACTCCGTCAGCAGGCAGGTCAAATCTTTCCCCAAATTGAGGTGAGGGGTCACAAATTCCAAATGGTAGTCCTTATCGGGGTTGACAACCGACCCGCAGGAGAGGAATGCGCCTCGCAGAAAATCACGCACTGATTCCTCAGTTTCAAGATTGGCGCGGTTGACACGCAGACTGACTGTGTTCACCGTGTATCCAAACGCCTCAAAAATTTCCAATGCCCGTGCGGGGGGATGCACGGAAATTTCAATATACGTCCGCCCGTCGGTGCGTGTGCGGATGCGTTCCACAGGGCGCACGGAAAAAAGCGCCTCCAGTAAAGAGGCGCAACATGACGCAACGCGTGCGTGTTCGGTGCCAAGTATAATCCCTTTTGGGCCAAAGCGCCTGCCGAACAGCAGCAAACCATAGGCCTGCGCGCGCAGGCCGCTTTTTTCCTGCGGGACCTTTTCACAAAGTTCCATTTTGACATCATGTGCGTAGGACAACCGTTTACCACCTTAGAAGCCATACTTCTTCAAAAAGCATGGCGGTATTTAAGCACTTGCGAAGCAAGCGTTAGTTTTTTTGGATATCGCGGTGATTGACCGCGGCGCGCACGCCTTTTTCCAGCAGATGGCGGTAGAGCGCCTCCGCAATGGCCACAGAGCGGTGTTTCCCGCCGGTGCACCCAATGGCAACAATGAGCTGGCTTTTGCCTTCTTCAACATACTGCGGGAGGAGAAAATCAATCATGTCAAATAGTTTAACCAAAAACTTGCAAGTTGCATCGGAGGAAAAGACAAAATCTTTAACTGCCGCATCAAGGCCGGTTAAGTGCTTGAGGGCATCCACATAGAATGGATTTGGAAAACAGCGCACATCAAATACCAAATCGCCTTCGGTGGCTGGACCGTATTTAAAGCCGAACGACATGCAATTGACGACCAACCCGGTCTTTTTGTCGCCTAAGAAAAGGACGCTTAGCCGTTGCTTTAACTGTGCAGGGGAAAGATTGCTGGTGTCGATAATATAATCCGCACGTTCTCTTGCGGGACGCAGAATCTTTCGTTCGGTGGACAAGGCTTCTTGAATGCTGCCGCCCGGTTTGGAGAGCGGATGCATCCGGCGGGTTTCCTTGAAACGGCGCATTAACACCGCATCGTCCGCGTCAAGGAACAGGATTTTGTAGTCTCCCCCTTGTTTACGCAGCTTTTCCAAATCGCTGAATAAACTGTTAAAAAGCGTGCCGCCGCGCACGTCGGTCACAATGGCCACATTTTGAATTTTGCCGTTGGTTTGCAGGCAAAGTTCCGCAAACTTCGGGATTAGCGCCGGGGGCATATTGTCCACACAGTAAAACCCGATGTCCTCTAATGCGTTGACAGCTCTGGATTTTCCAGCCCCCGAAACACCCGTTACAATCACGATTGCCATACCGATTATCCCTCTTCCGCCTTTACATACCGTTTTCATTGAAAGTCTGCGGTCAGATCAGCTATCTAGACCAATCATGCGAATCTCGCTTTCCAGCTTGACACCGGTCTTTTGCAGAACGGTTCGCTGTATGTGCTGGATGAGTGCGCAGACATCCGCACAGGTCGCACCGCCTACATTGACGATGAACCCCGCATGTTTGTCACTGACCATGGCGCCACCCACCTGTGCACCTTTTAGCCCGCACTGGTCAATCAACGTGCCGGCAAAATGTCCCGGCGGACGTTTGAATACACTGCCTGCGCTGGGAAACTCGAGCGGTTGTTTGGACACGCGGCGATTCATCAATTCCTTCATTTTTCCATCAATCTGCGTTCGTTCACCAGGCGTAAGTGCGAACCGTACGCGCGTGATGACTTTCCGACTCCCTGTATAGACGCTGTGCCGGTAGGAAAACGCGTGTGCGTTTCCGGAAAAACTGCCTTGTGAAATCCCGTCCAAGTACCAGGATTGTTTTACGACATCCCGCATTTCGCCGCCATATGCACCCGCGTTCATATAGACTGCGCCGCCGATTGACCCCGGAATGCCATAGGCAAATTCCAAACCGGACAAGGCATGGTCACGCGCGAATACGCAAACATCTTTTAATAGAGCGCCAGCGCCGCAGAGGATATCGGTTCCATCTAAATCTATTCGCTGGAATGCTTCCAACGACACAACCGCTCCCGCGTAGCCTGTATCGGAAATCAACAGATTGCTGCCGTTCCCAAGAGACAAAACCGGAATCTCCAGTTTGACACACAACCGGACGATTGCCTCCAACGAGCTCTCTTCATGCGGGCGGATAAACAGCCTTGCCGGACCGCCGATTTGAAAGGTCGTATGCTGGCTCATCGGTTCATCTTCCAGTACGTCCGCACCCTGCCCGGATGCAAAAGCCGCAAGTGTCAAAAAATCCGTAGCAGGCACCCCCATCACATCAAATACAAAAATTATGCCGTATACAGATTGCCGATCATTGCCGCGCCGATGATACCGGCATCATTCCCAAGGCTGGCTGTGCGCAAAACCGTCTGCTTTTTCGCGAATTTACTATACCGTTCTGCACGGATGATTTCCTCGAGCGGTTTGATGATTCCGTCGCCCTCTTTTGAAACGCCGCCGCCGATGCAAAGGACATCCGGCTGGAAAATGTTAATGACATTGACCAGTCCCTGTCCAAGGTCTATCAAATATTCGTCTACCACGCGGGTCGCTGTAGCATCCCCCGCGCGTTTGCCGTCAAATGCGGTCTTTCCGTTGACTTTTGACAGATCGCCATCTGCGATTTCCCACATTTTGCTGGACTTGTCTGCTTTCATGGCTTCTACTGTGGTCTGGATGAGGCCTGTAGCAGAGGAATAGGTCTCCCAGCATCCATGCCGCCCACACGTGCAAGGCCTGCCGCCCACACGGATGACGGTATGCCCGAATTCTCCACCCGCAAAGTTGCTGCCATGGTAGATGTTCCCGTCAATGATTGCACCGCCGCCGACACCGGTGCCCAGCGTGATTACAACCGCTGAAGTGCCGCCCTGTGCCGCACCTGCAACATATTCGCCATACGCAGCCGCGTTGGCATCATTTTCAATATAGATTGGGCGGCCAAGCGCTGTTTCAAGCATTTTGCAAACAGGCACATTTTCAAATTTGAGATTGTTGGCATACTCAATAACGCCCGTTTGCACGTTAGCCGTACCGGGCGTACCAAGTCCTACCCAGCGCGCATCCGAAAGCGAAAGCCCTGCGCGTTCTGCCAAGCTGCGCGTAAGCGTGGCAATATCCTCTATAATCTCCTGTGCACTGCGCGGCAATGCGGTGGGAACGCTGTCCTTCAGAATGATTTTTCTCTCATCGTCCACCAGGCCGATGGCGATATTCGTCCCTCCGAGATCGACACCAATTTGATACATGGCAACCACTCTCCTACTATGTTTAAGTAATAGACGGATATTCACCCATCACAAAATCTTTCTTCCGCGCTTTTTAAATATCCAATCCGCAAGGCTTTCCAATGTACGGTTGATAATCAGTTCGCTGGGGAATCCAATATCTGAAAGCATAGACATGGCATCTTGCAGATCACCGATTACAAAACAGCTGTGCGCATCGGAATTTACAACGATCGGCGCCTCATATTTTTTGCAAAGAAGCGCAATATCCCTACAATTGTCTTTTGCACCTTTCCGGGTTGAAAAGGAATGGCTGTTGATTTCCACCAATTTCCCTTTTGCTTTGAATACCGGGATCACCTTTTCGTAATCGTAGCGGTAGCTTCCCGTTCCGCTGTGCCCGATAACGTCGACGTGCGGATTTTCAGCCACTTTAAGATAAGACGCCGTATGCTGTTCCACCGTGCCCGGGTCGCAGCATGGGTCATGATAGGAGGCAATCACCCAGTCGAGTTCTTCCTGATACCGTTCACAAATGTCAAGCGTACCCTCATAATCCATGATATTGGCTTCCACGCCATGCAAAACGCGCACACCCTCGATATATGGCGGCAAGGTGCGCATGCTGCCAAAATGCCATTCATGTGCGCCATCTGGGATGGCAGGTCCATGGTCTGTGACGGCAATCCCTTTCAGACCCTTTTTAGCTGCGTATTGCGCCAGCTCCAGAATGGTACTGAAAGCATGTGTGCTCGCAACGGTATGTGTGTGTGTATCTGTTTCCAGTAAGGCTTGTGGTGTATTTTCAGTATGCATCCCAGTCAACTTCCTTTTTCGTGTTGTCGGTATCTTTATGCTCTGCCATCGCGCTGAGTTGCTCAAGCAGCTCTTGGGCGGCATTATATCCCATTTTCTTCTGCCGGTTGTTCATGGCGGCTACTTCCAGAATGATTGCAAGATTGCGTCCCGGTTTGACCGGAATGGTGAGCGAAGGCACTTTTACGCCCAATATCTCGGTGTTCTCGTTATCCATCCCCATACGATCGTAGATCTTGTTGCTGTTCCAAACTTCAAGATGGATAACCATATCTACTTTCTCTGTGATCTTAACAGAACCCATACCAAAAATACGGCGTGCATTCACAATTCCAATGCCGCGAAGCTCCACAAAATGGCGAATGTTTTCCGGCGAAGTGCCAACCAAAGTCTTGCTGCTCACGCGGCGAATCTCTACTGCGTCATCGGCAATCAATCGGTGACCGCGTTTGACCAGTTCAATGGCGGTTTCACTTTTGCCTACTCCGCTTTCTCCCAGCAGCAAAATACCTTCACCATAGACTTCCACCAGTACGCCGTGGCGTGTGATACGTGGTGCAAGCTGGACATTCAAATAGGCAATCAAGCCAGACAGAAAGCTAGAGGTCGGCTCCGCCGTACGCAGAACCGGCACATGGTATTGCCGTGCGCTTTCAAGCATTTCAGGGAAAACATCCTTGTTGCGGGAAATTACAACGGCAGGCGGACGACGCTCAAATAACCGGCTGATGGCAATACGCCGTTTTTCCGGTACAAAGCGCTGTAGAAATGTGATTTCTGTCAGACCGAAAATCTGGATGCGTTCATTATCAAAATAATCGAAAAAACCGCTCAGCTGCAACCCCGGCCGGTTAACATCAGTTCGGGAGATCAGTACCTTTGCTGGATCTTCCGGCATATATAAGACTTCCAGAGACAGTTCTTTGATAATCTTGGAAAGGGAAACCGTAAAATCTTTTTCCATAGGAACACATCCTCTCTCAACGTATCCGCCAATGTTTTAATGACATCTTCCTTGTTTTTTCAAACATATATTTGGTTTTTTATCCAATATATCCATAAAAGGAAAACGCATTTGCCAACGGATACCGCACCTCTATTATAATACGAAAGCAGCTCTGTTTCAAAGGTTTTTTAGGTGCAAGGAATTCGTCTAGAAAAATGAAGATTTTACTTGCCAAACGTCAGAATCTGTGTTAAGATAATATGCGCTATCCCTTTCAAATAACGATAGCACAGCAAATATATCCGGGTGTAGCGCAGCTGGTAGCGCGCTTGACTGGGGGTCAAGAGGCCGTGAGTTCAAGTCTCGCCACTCGGACCATAAGAATCCCTTATATTTGGCTTATCTATGCCGAATATAAGGGATTTTGCTTTGCTTATTTTTTGCGTTATCAGATGGCATATGACCGAATAAGAGTACGGTTGCTCTCAAATTACTCTCACGCTGCACTCAATTATTTGCAGCATTACAAAGCTGAAACAGCCCGTTTAAGCTCCTCGCCATCAACATGAATATATGTTTCGGCGTCCACGGCGTAATCCGTATGCCCCATCAGTTCAGCTATCGTCTTGGCATCCACGCCGCGCTTATGAAGCAGCGTAGCGAAAGTATGCCTGCATTCGTGCGGGTAGAGTTCCCTTACGCCGATTTGCCGAAGTGCGGGCAAATAGCAGTTCTCCCTAAAATATTTGTCTGTATATCTGCTGCCATCCTCACGACATATAAGCCTACTACCTTTCTTAGCCGCCCAAGCCGCCACCAGAGCGCTTATTTTGGGATGGATAGGGACGATGCGGTTCTTCCCTGCGTCGGTCTTAAGGCCACCCGTTAAGGTTTGCTCAGTGGTACTGTAAGAATCCGACGTCAGCCCCAAAAATTCATTGATGCGCCATCCGCTGTAAATCAACATTAAGACGCAGTCCGCAAATGGTACTTTCCCTACTGCCTGTTCGATTTTCGCAACCTCAATTTCGGAGAATGCAGTTTTGGTTCCTCTGGCTGCCTTTGGCAGTTTAACAAAAGAAGCATAGTTTTTATCTATAATATCGTTTTCCATGCCATATGTTGAAGTCATAACGGCCACGGTCTTGACCTTTTCCAGCGTCGATCTGCTTTTGGTCACCGCAAGTTCGTCGATTATCTTCTGGTAGTCGCTGGCCCGGATATCTTTAAACCGGCATTTATGCAGCTGGGCAAGATGTTTAAAACCAGCTTGATAGTTATTATAGGTTTGTTTGGAGATGTCCCGAAACCTAATCTCGCCCATTTCTTCATAGATTCGTTCAAAGGTGTAGTTGTCTTTGGGGGATGCAGGTTTTAGACCGTATAATGCCAAAGCATCCAAAGCGTCCGTTTTAGATTCAAAATATCCAACAGGGATGCGCTCTCCGTTTACATTGGCTACAGCCCGCCACGGTTTACGGCGGCGACCACCAGCGTTATAAACCGAACCCGCCCCATTTGGACGTTTAAGAGCCTTCTGTCTGCCCATTTTAGCGCCCCTTTCTTTATCTGTACCCCAGCTATTAAATAGCTGGGGCTTTTTTTATTCAACTCTGTAAAGGCTTTCCATAAAACCTATAACCAAAGCTCTCTTTTATTGTCATTTCGGCCCTCCGCAGAAAAAAGTATATTACTTTAATCAATTTTGTATTAGCTGGCGCTTTCGTCTGGATTTTGTAAAACTCCTGATGTTAGAAACCCTTTTTCTGCCTCTAATTCGCGGCGGTAACTTTCCACCT
>NZ_JBDNLG010000063.1:0-16669 GCF_047718355.1 Ethanoligenens sp. | reverse complement strand
GGATAAAAAGGCGTCTGATGAACAACAAAGCGACACATGGAAAAACGATTTTCAAGCTGTGGGACCGGACAAACCACCGCAGAAAAAGCCAAGAGGGATGCGGGTTTTCATTGTCAGCATTTGCAGCGTATTTGGGGTGGCTGTGCTGATTCTGGCAGGCATCGGCGTTGCGTCCATGGTGCGGGGCGGCGGATTGGGTGCGTTGACATCCAGCGGCACGGCTACTGCTAGCGGCGGCATCACATTAACAGACAAGCCATCCAGCACCACCACAGCATCCGCCACATCCACATCCGCCTCTACCGGGCTGCAGATGAGCGCGGCGCAGGTCGTCAGCAAAGTGAAGCAGTCGGTTATCGCTATTCAAACCTATGATTTGAGTTCGGTAGACCCCAGCGCGGAAGGCTCGGGTATTATCATGTCGGCCGATGGATATGTTGTGACCAATGCACATGTTATCGCGGGCGGACAGAAGTTCGAGGTGGTAGTCACCGCCGCGGACGGTTCTACAAAATCATATGATGCAAAAGTGGTAGGCAGTGATACCCGCACTGATTTGGCAGTGCTGAAAATTGATGCAACGGGTTTATCGGCTGCCACGTTTGGAAATTCTTCACAGTTACAGGTAGGCGAATCGGTGCTGGCAATCGGCAATCCGGGCGGTACGGAATTTGCAGGTTCGGTAACATCAGGTATCATTTCGGCAACCAATCGGCAGGTTACGGCCAACAATTACACGCAGAACGTTTTACAGACCGATGCGGCTATCAATCCCGGTAACTCCGGCGGCGCGCTGGTGAACATGTACGGGCAGGTCATTGGCATTACTTCTTCCAAGATTGAAGAGACAGGATATGAAGGGATGGGCTTTGCCATTCCCATCAACAGTGCCAAGCCTATCGTAGACAGCATCATTAAGAACGGTTATGTTACCGGTCGCGTGAAACTGGGTATTTCGGTAACCGTATTTACAAATTATCAGGCAAAGCTGTACAACATGCCGACCGGCCTGCTGGTCAAGAGCGTGGACAGTTCGAGTGACGCTGCCGCTCAGGGCATGAAGCAGGGCGATGTGATTTCAAAAATCAACGATGTGACGGTTGCCACAGGCGATTCCTCTACTTGGTATGATAACTTCTATAAAGAAGAAAGCAAGTACAAGCCCGGAGACACGGTGACGCTGACAGTGGCGCGGTATTCCAACAGTACGGCGAAAACACTGACGTTCAAGGTAAAGCTGGCGGAAGACAAAGGTGATACGACCGCTGCAAGCACCAGTACCACCCAGTCTCAGCCCGGACGTTCAAACAATGGCAATAATTACAGCGGCAACGGTGGGGACGACGATGACGGCGGCTTCTCATTCTTTGGCGACGGTACCAATTAACTGTTATTAAACGCTAAAAAGCCCGCATCCATTTAATATGGGTGCGGGCTTTTTAGCGTTTAATAATAAGGTGAGCAGCTTTAAAAAATATTTTTTTTCAACTTGAGCTGGCGGATATCCCGCCCGAAAAATTTGAACATCCAGAAATCACCGATTAAGCGGGAAAAAATCTTTTGCCCATAGCGCGCTTCCAGTTCTTTTTCGGTCAGGTTGGTGCTTACAATGGCCGGGCGATGCGCCAGCGTGCGGGTGTTGATGATATTGTAGAAGGTGCTGTTGGTGAAAGATGTTGCGTAATCGGGCAGCTCATCCAGAATTAGCAGGTCGCAGTCGTAGACGGTTTGAGTGAAATTTTGCTCGCCGCGTCCGAAATGTTCATCTTCTATTTTGGAAAAGATGTTTTGCGCCGTGTCGTAGATTACACTGAAACCGCGTCCGAGTACCTCGTTGGCAACCGCCAGTGCCAGATGGGTTTTGCCAAGCCCCGTGCCGCCCAAAAATAGCAGGCTCGGGCTGGTGGTGGGTGAAAACTGCTCCGTATATTGTTTGCAGTAGGCGAAGACCCGTCCCATATAGGCGCGCACGGTCGTGTCCGCACCGGGCAAAGGGGTATCGGGGTAGTAGGATAGATCAAAGGTATCAAACGCACGCAGTGGCAAAGGAGAACCGGAGTTGGCGCGCTTACAGGCCTCCTCCCGCAGCAGGGTGCGTAGGCAATCACAGACGCGGTCTCCCACATAGCCGGTGTCGTCGCATTGTCGGCAATAGCGCTTGGGCGTCATCATATCCGGCGGCAGGCCGTTCGCGGTGAGCAGTTCCGCGCGCTCAGCCTGAAGGTTTAAGTTGATTTTTTTCAACCGTTCCATGTTGGCGGCAGTGTCTCCGCCCGCGAGCATCTCGCGTACGGCATTCACCGCGGTGCCGGCCAGTTCATCCTGTATCTCGCGCAGACGCGGAATGTGTGTGTACAGTTCCGCGCGGGTACGGTCGGTTTCCGCATCCGTTTGCTGCCTGCGCTGCTCCAGACGGCGCATGGCCGCGTCAAATACTTCTTTGCTGTAGGCCATTCCGCATTCTCCTTTCCACTGTGGGTTATTTGTCACCTAACAGGCGTTTCATCGATAAGTCCACATATTCGTTGATATCGTAAGTTGACGCTTTGCCGCCGCTTTGCCGCGCAGGCTCACGCCGCTCATTCTGCGCTTGCTCCGTGGTGGTGTACCCTTTTTCATGCCAGGTTTTCAAGATGGAGTTGATATAGGAAAACGAGAGCTTGCCTGTGCGCTTGACGCAGATATCAAACGCCGTGCGCACCAGTTCGGGCGGTGTGTTCCATTCGTTGGACCAGCGTACCATGTGCTGCCGCTCGGAAGCGGTGAGCGCCCGCCCAGTGATGCCCATAATAGAACGGATTTGTCCCTCAAAGCTGTGCAGAGATTCCAACTGCAAGATGCGCTGCTCGGCTTTTTCATGGGTGTCGATGCCGTCTTCCGCCCAGGAAAATGCCACTTTCTCCAGATAGCGCAGGTTGGTGTGTCCGGTAGATACGCAGTATTCCAGCAGCATGAGGATGACGTCGGCCGGCAGCCCCGCGCTGTCGTATAGATAGAGCAGGGTTGAACAGTCCGCAGGGGAGAGCAGCCGTCCAAGCAGTGTGGGCGCGGTATCCAGCAGGAAACGGATCTCCGCATTGTTCTTCGAACGGTTGACGATGTCGGTGGAGGTATATTGCGTGGGTGATTCCAGTGCGGGACGGGTGGATTTTGCCTTTTGGGGTTTTGGCTGCGGCGCGATTTGCGCGGCGGCCTCCGCCGCAGCGGGAACTGTCTGCCCGGCATCCAGCGTGAATAATTGCTTGTCCGACCAGAAGGCAAGCGCCTCAAGCAAGGTTTTTTCTTTGATATGGAGTGCGTCGCAGAGCATCTCGCTGTCCAGTGTTCCGCCGTGGCGGTAGAGGTAGAGCAGCACACGCAGCGTATCTGCGGGCGCGTCATTTATGTATTGATCGACAATCTCGCATGGCAGTGCGAAGATGCCGGCCGTCAAGCCAAAAAACACACGTAATTTCAATGCGGTTATCCTCTTTCCTGTTTTTTGACAGTCCCGTTTGTGCTTTGGGATTTTTATTATAGCATAAGCACGCGCGGGGCGAAAGTGGACATCCCCTTGAAAGCGCGCGCATTTAGTTGTAATTGTTCGGTGGATATGATAAAATAAAAAAAATCGGAGTTGGAGATGAGCCAGTTTGCCGGAACAGGAAAACCGTTATCGGGAAAAATTGCTGGAACGCGGCCTTAAAGTGACACGCCAGCGATTGGCACTGCTTGCGGCGCTCAACCAAAGCGATACCCCGCTTACTGCCGAGGAATTGTTCATGCGTCTGCGCAAAGATTTTGCGACGCTGAGCCTTTCAACAATCTACCGAACGCTGGACACGCTTTGTGGCAAACAGATGGTCGCCCGTTCGGTGCTGATGGACGGGGGGCGCGCCATGTTTGAGATGACGCCGGAAGTCCACTGTCATAATCTCATTTGCACCGTGTGCCACAGGATTGTGCCGATTCAGGATTGCCCGCTGGGCGCTTATGAAGACAGCATTGCCCGAACCACCGGCTACAAGATCTCCGGACATAAATTGGAAGTTTATGGTATTTGTCCGCAGTGCAGGAACAACTTTAAACCGCGGGAATAATAAGCGAAGGATTTAGAACTGGTTTTATCGTTTGAACCAATCGCTGCCCTGCTGATGCGGGGCGCTGAGCGTGCCGCAGGAGGAATGCAGCATGGATAAAAGATTATACCGTTCCCGTACCCAGCGGATGCTGGCGGGTGTTTGTGGGGGAATTGCCGAATATTTCAACGTTGACCCCACACTCATTCGGCTTGCGTGGGTGGTCTTCTGCTTTATAGGCGGTTCAGGCATTTTGGCCTATATCATCGCGGCGATTATCGTTCCGGAAAACCCCGCGTAAGGTTTTGAATGATGAAGAAAACGGGGATGCATGGGCTTGATTTTAACAATTGACGTTGGCAATTCAAATATTGTATTGGGCGGATGGAATGGCAATACGCTTTCGTTTGTATCCCGACTGAAAACAGATCGGGAGCGGATGCGGGACGATTACGCAGTGACACTCAAAGGGGTGCTTGACCTCTGCCGAGTGTGCTTGACTGAGGTGGAAGGTTCCATCATGTCGTCTGTGGTGCCGCAGGTAACCGGTGCATTGGTCGAGGCGGTGGAAAAGCTGATCGGCAAGCGCCCGCTGGTGTTGGGGCCGGGGTTGAAAACAGGTCTGGACATCCGCATCGACAATCCTTCACAGCTCGGCTCGGATATCGTGGCAGATGCAGTAGGGGCACTTGGCAAATACCCCAAACCGATTATCCTGTTTGACCTTGGCACTGCCACCACCATCGGCACCATCGATGGCAAGGGACATTATCTGGGCGGGGTGATTTTTCCGGGTGTGCGGCTTGGATTGGATGCACTTGCTTCCCGCACCGCGCAATTGCCGCAGATTGGACTGGAAGCGCCGCGCAATGTCATTGGACCAAACACCGAGGAGGCTATGAAATCCGGCGCGGTATTTGGAACAGCCAGCTTTTTGGATGGCATGGTGGCGCGCATTGAGGAGCAGCTTGGCGAAAAGGCCACGGTGGTTGCCACCGGCGGCATCGCGCATGAGATTGTGGCGCACTGCCGCTGCCATATAAAATATGATGAGAACCTGCTGCTGGAAGGCCTTCACGCCATCTATTTGCGTAATTGTATAAAAAACGTATAAGGTACATGTAGCATCGAGTATATCCTACTTTGTTTATGGCAGATTTATCTTTCCGGATAAATTTGTGATAAAATAGAATTTGCGTTGCATCCTTTTAATGGAGCAGCAGCAAGGAGGAATTATTTTGGTAAACGCACAGGGCGCCGTTCGGCGTCTGGACAAAACGCGGCGCACGGTGATGCTGTCGTTGTTTTCGGCCATCATCATTGTTTTGGCGTTCACGCCGCTGGGGAGCATTCCGGTGGGACCCATCGACGCAACGACCATACACATCCCTGTTATTGTCGGCGCGATTCTGCTCGGGCCATGGGACGGCTTGTTCCTCGGCGGGGTGATGGGTATCGTCAGTTTGGTACACAACACAGTAATGCCATTGCCGACCTCGTTTGTATTCAGCCCGTTTTTGCCGTTTGGCAGTTGGAAAAGCGCGGTAATCGCAATTGTTCCAAGAATGCTCATCGGTCTGGTGGCTGCGCTGGTGTTCCGTCTGGTCTCAAGGTGGGATAAGACGAAATTGGGCGCGGGCATCGCGGCCGGTCTGGCTGGTTCAATCACCAACACGGTGTTTGTGCTGGGGGGCATTTACTGGCTGTTCGGAGACCTCTACGCCGCCAAGATGAACTTGGCGGTCAGCACAATAGGTAAAGTATTGATGGGTGTTGTGGTCACCAACGGTGTGCCGGAGGCAATCGTGGCCGCCATTATTTCCACGGCGGTGGCCAAAGCGCTGTTTAGCGCTTCCAAACGGCTGCACTGAGTGGATGCACAAAAGCCACATAAACTGTTAAAAGGGAGTAACATTTCCGCAAAATCAACATTCCCGGCTTCACAGCCTGGTTTTGCGGGCCTGTAAAGGTAGTCAGACTTTTAACATAATCCCGCCCTATTGGCGTCGGTTATGTTAAAAGTCTTTTTTATTGAGTCTTGTTCAATGAGAAGGAGGAACGACATGGAAGAGGCGTTTGAAACGCTTTCAGCCAAGGAAACGCTACAGGTGCTTTCTACCCGTAAAGGAGGGTTGGAAACAGATGAGGCGCGCGCCAGACTGGAACGTGACGGGCCGAACGCGTTGAAGGGCAAACCGAAGAAAAGTCCACTTCTTGTATTTCTGGGACAGTTCAACGACCCGCTGATTTATATTCTGCTGGCGGCAGGCGTCATTTCTATTTTGCTGCATGAGGCGGCGGACAGTATCATTATTTTTATTGTCGTGGCGGTAAATGCGGTCATCGGGTTTATTCAGCAGGCGCGTGCGGAAAAGGCCATGGAAGCATTGCGGAAAATGGCAAGCCCCAAAGCACTGGTGCGCCGGAATGGAGTAGTGACGGAGATCGACGCGGCAGAACTGGTACCGGGCGATGTAGTGGTGCTGGAAGCGGGTCGGCTCATTCCCGCCGATTTACGGCTGTTGGAGAGTGTCAACCTCAAAATAGAAGAATCCGCGCTGACCGGCGAGTCGGTTGCCAGTGAGAAAGAAGCAGATTTTCGGGCAGACAAAAGCCTGCCGGTGGGTGACCGAACCAACATGGCGTTTATGACCACGATGGTCAGCTATGGCCGCGGTGAGGGTGTGGTAACTGCTACCGGAATGCAAACGGAGATTGGTAAGATTGCCAAAATTCTGGAGGATGCGGGTGATGAACTGACCCCGCTTCAAAAACGACTGGCTGATCTGGGCAAGATGCTCGGCGTGGTGGCGGTGGTTATCTGTGCGCTGTTGTTTGTCACTGCGCTGGTGCAGCACCGCAATGTTTTTGAAATGCTGCTGACGGCCATTTCACTGGCGGTGGCGGCCATCCCGGAGGGGATGCCTACAGTGGTCACTATTGTGCTGGCGGCGGGTGTTTCCCGTATGGCAAAGGCACGTTCCATTGTGCGGCGCCTGCCTGCAGTGGAAACATTGGGCGCGGTGAACGTCGTCTGTACGGACAAGACGGGCACGCTTACGCAGAACCGGATGACAGTGACCGAACAGCGCGCGGGCGCAGCGGTCGTTTTGCCGCAGGAGATGGACAAAGCCGCCGCTGCGCGTTTTTACGAAGGCTTCTGCCTCTGCAACGATGCATCCACCAAAGGCGGCACAAAAGTAGGCGATCCCACCGAAATTGCATTGCTGGATATGTGTGAAAAACAAGGGAATGTCCGCGAGGATTTGGAAAAATCCCGACCGCGCGTGGAGGAAATCCCATTTGATTCCGAACGCAAACGGATGACGACCGTGCATGATTGCGACGGTGTACGCATTGCATACACCAAAGGCGCACTGGACGGTATCCTTGCGCACACGACGCGTATTCTGGACGGCAATACGGAACGCGTGATTACCGAGGAAGACAAAGGACGTATCACTGCCGCCGCTTCCGAGATGGCACACCGTGCGCTGCGCGTGCTGGCGCTTGCTTACCGCGAGCGCGGAGGGGAACCGCTGGAAACGAATATGGTATTCGTCGGGTTTGTGGGGATGATCGATCCGCCGCGTCCGGAAGTCAAAGACGCTGTGGAGGCCTGCAAACGCGCCGGTATCACAACGGTGATGATCACAGGCGACCATCGGGACACCGCGCTGGCGATTGCAAAAGAGTTGCAAATCACGGACAGTGAAGACGCAGCCATTTCCGGGCACGAATTGGACGACATGTCATCGGAAGAACTGCAAAAACGCGTGCGGAAACTGCGTGTTTTTGCCCGTGTGTCGCCTGAAAACAAGGTGCAGATCGTGCAGGCTTTCCGCGCGAACGGGAACATTGTATCGATGACGGGCGATGGCGTAAACGATGCGCCGTCTTTGAAGTCTGCTGATATCGGCATCGCGATGGGTATAACCGGTACTGATGTCGCCAAGGGCGCAGCCGATATGATCTTGACCGATGATAACTTTGCCACCATTCGCCGCGCCATTGAAGAAGGGCGCAATATCTACAACAATATCAGAAAATCGGTGCTCTATCTGCTGGCATCCAACTTTGGCGAGATTATCACCATGCTTGTGGCGGTGCTGGCGGGGCTTCCCGCTCCACTGACGGCGGCACAGATCCTGTGGGTCAACTTGGTGACCGATTCGTTGCCGGGCCTTGCGCTGGGTGTTGATCCCGGTACGCCGGATGTGATGAAGGAGAAACCGCGTTCCCCCAAAGAAAGCCTGTTTGCACACGGCGGTATTGCTATTTTGCTGCTCTACGGTGCAATTATTGGCGGCGCATCGCTTGTCGGATATCTGGTTGGCTATAACGAGGGTATCGCCGCACGCGGCGCGGCCTATGGCCGCATACTGGGTGGCACGCTTTGTGTGACGGTGCTGGCGGTCTCGCAGTTGTCTCATGCTATTGGAATGCGCAATACCAACCGCTCTCTGTTTCGCATGAACCATCTGGAAAACCGGTTTATGCTCTTTGCATTTTTCCTTGGCTTGATTTTGCAGATTGTAATCATAGAAATTCCGATATTGAACGTGTTTTTCTCGACCACTCCGCTGGACGCACCGCATTGGCTGCTCACATTTGGGTTGGCGTTGCTGCCCTTGGTCGCGCACGAACTGATTGTATTGGGAAAAAAGGTCTCTAGGCACGCGTGAGGAACTCCTTACAGATTGGGCTGACGGTATAGCGGCAGCAAAAGGCTTCCGCACGGGAAATGTACGGAAGCCTTTTATGGTCTTTTGGCATGGCATCGATTTATTGTAAAATGGGTTGGAGCTGGTCGCCTTTGGCGGCGGCTTCCACCGTGGGGAGGATGAGGTCGAAGTGCGCGACCATCGACCGGGGTTTCTTCTCGACATTGTCCTGTCCATACGGTACGAAATAAAAATCCCGAAAAGCCTGCAATGTGCCGATGTTCCGCGCGGAAAGTCCCAATGCGTCGTTGGTGGAGATGGCGAGCACCACGGGCCGTCCGTTGCGCAGGTGGGATTTGCACGCCATGGTGACCGGTGTGTCATTGATGCCGTTGGCCAGCTTGCCAATGGTGTTGCTGGTACAGGGCGCAACGACCAGAATGTCCAGCATCTTTTTAGGTCCTATTGGTTCAACCTCCTGCATGGTGTGCAGAATCTTCTGCCCGGATAGGGTCTCAATCTGCCGGCGGAACGCCGCCGCCTCACCAAAACGTGTGTCCGACGAATAGGAAATAGGAGAAAGAATGGGAATGACGGTATGCCCAGCCTTTGTCAATACCTCAATCTGTGGGATGACGGCGGCAAAGGTACAAAAGGAACCTGTGAGCGCGAATCCGACGGTCATGATAACCCCTCCTCTTCCAAAATGTGCAATACAGTTTCCTTGATGATCTGTCCGGCGGTGTGCGGCGCGACTTTGCCCGGCAGGGACAGCGCCCAGACTGTTTTGACACCGAGTTGTTTGGCGGCGTCAAAATCCACCCCGCCGGGTTTGGAAGCAAGGTCGATGACCAGACATCCCTTTTTCAGATGCGTTAGAAGCTCTGCGGTCAGAATACGGGCGGGGATGGTGTTGAACACCACGTCGAATCTACCTGCCACACCGGTCAGTCCGTCCAGTCGGAGCGGTGTGCAGTCCAGTGTGCGTACCCACGCGAGGTCATCGTAACTGCGTGCGCATCCGGTCACTTCGGCGCCCAGGCCGCGCAGGGAGCGGCAAAGCGTTCTGCCAACGCGCCCGAATCCAAGCACAAGGCAGCGCGTCCCATGCAGTGTGATGGGCAGTTCCTCAAACGCAATCTGAAGGGCGCCTTCTACTGTCGGCACGGTGTTGCGCACTGCCATTTCTTCTTTGGCGTAATAGTCCACAGTGCGAAATCCGTGGGTGCGCGCGGCTTCGACAACGTCTGGCGAGAGCATTCCGCCGGTGATGAGCGGGTCGTGGTCCGCTGCCTCCCAGATGCTTTGAAGCGGGATGGGCGCGCGTGAAAACGGCGCGTTCACGGTGCTGCCGTCCACCGTAAACGGCAGCGGCAGGATGACGCAGTGCGCCCGTTCCACAGCTTCTGCCGCATTTTTGACATGCAGTACGTCGGACGAGATGGGAATCTTGCGTTCAAAGCCCACGGTGAGTACCGACAGACCGTCGGCGGCCAGCAGACCGGCAAGATGCGCCTGCCTTAGGTCCCCCCCGATTACGGCAAATGTGGTATCCGTAAACAAATTGATCGACCTCCAGAAAATGGCCCGTACATTATGATGTGGTACAGAAACGTCCGCCTCATAGTGTCTTCCACACGTATGGGGACACGGATTGTTATGTATTATTACGGAAGTTAAAATTAGAAAAATGGATGGTGTTCCGCAGTAATACTCCATAAAACGGCTGCGGTACGCGCATGGTAAATACGATCACTCCGGCACGGAAATCTATCTAAGATAGCTATATTTGAGCGCCGTAGTGCTCATATGGAAGATGAACAGCGGTTTTGCCGGACGGCAAAGAACGGGATGTGCCGCCCTAGTCCATGGTATGAGAAACCCTGACGATGGGTGCGGGGGCGTATGCACATTGCAAAGAGGACAGGGGGATGGTATAATGATTCGGTGGCGGCTGTGTTACGTTTCCAAACGGGCGCACGGTTCATGATGATAGCGGCTTTACCAGTGAAAGCCTGACGATAAATTAAAGGAGTGACCGTTTTGGAGATCCTTCAGCAAAAGGATATGGATGCCTACCGCGCGTTTGTGCAGGCGCACCCCAAGGGACATTTCATGCAGAGCCCCGAGTGGGGGCAGGTGAAAAGTGACTGGAAATGGGAAGCTGTGGTGGAGAAAAACGCGGAGGGCGCCATCATTGGCTCCATTGCGGTGCTTATTCGGCGGGTGCCTGTTTTACCGGTTACCCTGATGTATGCGCCGCGCGGGCCCGTGTGTGATCTTACCGATACCGACACGCTTGCCCGCTTGATCGGCGGCGTGCGCGCACTGGCTGTCAAGTATCATGCTTACCTGTTCAAGATTGACCCCGACGTACTGGTGTATGACACGGCGTTTATTGAGAAGATGAAAACGCTTTCTTTCACACTGCACGATGGCGGGAAAAATTTTGATGGCATTCAGCCACGGTTTGTTTTCCGTCTGAATATAGCGGGTAAGAGTGAAGATGAGATCTTTGCAGGCTTTTCTTCCAAAACGCGGTATAATGTGCGTGTGGCTAGAAAGCACGGCGTGGAGGTCAAAATTTGTGAGAAGCAGGCGCTTGCCGAATTTGTGCCCATTATGCGCACCACCGGCCAGCGGGATGGATTCGCTACACGTCCGATAAGTTATTTTGAGCGCATGCTTGACGCGTTCGGGGAACATGCCAGGCTCTATATGGCATATCACGAAGGCAAGGCCATCGCGGGTACCATCGCGATCCAATACGGCGACAAGACATGGTATCTTTACGGCGCATCCTCCAACGAATCACGCAACCTGATGCCCAACTATCTGCTTCAGTGGGAGATGATTCGCTGGGCGCAACAGACGGGCTGCAATCTCTATGATTTCCGTGGCGTTTCGGGCGACCTCAGCCCGGAAAATCCGCTGTACGGGCTATACCGGTTCAAAAAAGGGTTTAATGGCACGCTGACTGAATTTGCCGGAGAATTTAATTTGGTGCTCAATGCGCCGGCGGCGATGATCGTGGACAACGGCATCCGCCTGACAAAGACGCTGCGCCATTTAAAGAACCGTAGGCATTCGTAAACCGCGCAGCCTGAGAAATGCGGAATGTAGACAGGCTTTGAAAGCCGATGTTTTTATAAATTAGAAAGATATCAAACAGGGAAGTGAAATACCATGTCGACTTTGGTGGTGGAGACTGACAAAATCTTGTCCAATCTCAAAATCATGCGCAATCATACAAACGTGCCGGTCATTCCCGTGCTCAAGGGCAACGCATATGGGCTGGGAGACGTTGCTGTGGCGCGTCTGCTGGTGGAAAAGGCGGATGTGCATTTGCTGGCGGTCTCACGTCTGGAGGAGGCCGCCCGTCTGAAAGAAGCGCTGCCGGATGAGGAGATTTTCCTGCTCTCGCCCTACAGCACCGAAAGCGAAGCGGCGGAGATCGTGCGTCTGGGACTGACCGCCACTGTCGGCTCTTACGGCAGCGCGGTGCTGCTGAACGGGCTTGCGGAAAAAGCGGGCGTCCGCTGCCGTGTGCATTTGAAATTCGATACCGGGCTGGGGCGTTCCGGCTTTTTGCCGGAGGAATCCGAGAAAGCCGTCCAGGCGGCCAAGTATTTAAAAAGTTTGGAGATTGCGGGCTGTTTTTCACATCTTTCCAATTGTTTCGGGAAAGATGTGAAAGGGGTTACAGCGCAGCTTGACCACTTCCAGAACTGCGTTGCCGCGTTGCGGAATGCGGGTGTGGAACCCGGCTTGCTGCATATTGCCGCTTCCAACGCGGCAATTCTGTATCCGTCTACCAGATTGGGTGCAGTGCGCTGCGGGTCGGCACTGCTCGGGCGTGTAGGAGTCAAGAACCGGCTCGGCCTGCAAAGAGTGGGACGGCTTGAATGCCCGGTCGCTGATGTTCGCTGGCTGCCTGCCAAACATACGGTGGGATATGGCAACACATACACCACTAAAAAACCGGCGCGTATCGCAACAATTCAGACCGGTTATGCTGATGGCCTGTTTTTGCGGAAAGTACGGGATGCCTTCCGCACACGCGACATTCTGCGTGACGGCTGGCACGATTTCAAAGCATTGCTGCATCGCCCGGCACTTCGCTGCACCATCAATGGGCAGCCCGCCCTTGTGATCGGACGGGTGGGGATGTGCACGGTGGTTGTCGATGTCAGCAATATCACCTGCAGCGCGGGGGACATCGCATCGTTCGAGGTGAACCCGATGCTCATCAACGCCAATGTCGAACGCGTTTATCGCTGACGCGCCGCTTTATACGGCAGTGCGGGCTTACGCTGAAACACACCCGCTGCGGCTGCACACGCCCGGACATGCAGGCAAGGCGGATGCACTGAGCGTATTTGGCAATCTGCTTTCGCTGGATGTGACTGAACTGCCGGAGACCGACAGTCTGTTTGAGGCAGACGGCCCTATCCGTGCCGCAGAGGAAAAGGCCGCGCGAGCGTTTGGTGCGTCGCACACACTATTCAGTGCAGGCGGGGCGACGCTTTGTATTCAAACCATGCTGCGTCTAGCGTCCCAAAGCGGCAATCAGCGTGTTGTCATCGCGCGCGGCGCACACCGCAGCGCCATCCACGCGATGTCTTTGCTTGATTTGGAGCCTATTTGGGTCTGGCCGGAACCATTCAAGGGCTCGTCTTTGCCCGGCGTGGTTTCACCACAGGCAGTGGAACAGGCGCTGGCGGGCAGTGGCGCGGCGTTTGTATATGTGACCAGCCCGGACTATTATGGCATTCTTTCCGATATTGAGGGGATTGCCGCCGTTTGCCGCCGCCATGATGTGCCGCTGTTGGTGGACGGTGCCCATGGAGCGCATCTGCATTATCTGGAGGGCGGTGTGTTGCACCCGCTTGCGCAGGGTGCGGATCTGGTTTGCGATTCTGCGCACAAGACGCTGCCGGTGTTGACCGGCGGCGCATTTTTGCAAATGGGTGCCACACGTTTTTCCCGTGACAGCGCTAAGGACGCCATGGCTTTGTTTGGATCGAGCAGTCCATCCTATCTCATTTTGCTGTCGCTCGATCTTGCGCGCGCATGGGGGGAACAACACGGCAAAAAGGCGTTTGCTGCCCTGCAAGCACGCGTGAACGCACTGTATGACCGTCTTGCAATACGTGATCTGCTGCCACCGCCCGCGCCGCGTGATCCGGTGCGCATCACACTTGACGTCGGGCGTGTGGGTTTGTCCGGCGCGGAGGCTGACTCGTGGCTGCGAAAACGGGGAATTTCAATCGAAATGCACGATGACCGTCACATCGTCATGCTGCCATCGGTATTTCATGACGAGGCGGATTTTGCAGCGCTGACGGACGCGCTGACTGCACTGCCGATACGTAGAACACTTGCCCCCGCGATTGCAACGGCTCCGGAACATCCTGATGCAGCCATGACTCCGGGCGAGGCACTGCGTGCGGCGTGTGAGCGGCTTCCGGTCGAACAGACAGCAGGGCGGGTTGCGGCGGAAGGGTGCTGCCCCTGCCCGCCGGGTATCCCGCTGGTTTGTCCGGGAGAGCGCATCAGCGCTTCTTTGGCGGCCGCGCTGAAAAACTATGGCGTAAACGCATTGAATGTGATAAAATAAATAAAAGTACTCACAAGGATATATCGATTCTGCGGCGGTCTGATCGCTGCTTTTCATTTTGGCGATAGGGATGGGGGATTTCTTATGAAACTGGTTTTGGCTATCGTCAGTAACGACGACAGTGGCACCGTTTCACGCGCTTTGACAAAAGAGGGCTTTGCGGTGACCAAACAGGCAACGACCGGTGGTTTCCTCATGGCGGGGAATACCACGTTACTGGTCGGTGTTGACGACGATAAAGTACAGCAGGTTCTGGATATCATCGCTAAACACAGCCGTAAACGCACCCAGATGATGCCCACCAACGCGTCTTATGGCGTGGGAATGTATTCATCGTTCCCTGTGGAAGTCACTGTGGGGGGCGCAACGGTTTTTGTGCTGGATGTGGAACGGTTTGAAAAGGTCTGAACCCGATGCATTTTTTACAATTTGCGGGAAACACGCGTGCAAAAGAGCTTGCGGCTCATGCGTTTGACACGGGCCGCATTCCTCATGCGCTGCTCATAGACGGTCCCGCCGGTTCGGGCAAGCGCACGTTTGCGCGCATCCTTGCGCAGACTGCGGTCTGCGACGGCACGGGGGAAAAACCTTGCGGTATGTGCCGTCAGTGCCGGAACGCGCTGGCGCTGCACCATCCTGATATCATTGAGGTCGAGGGCGGCAAAGGGCCGCGTTCTTTTCCTATAGATGCAGTGCGTCAGGTGCGTGCTTCTGCGGCGGTGGGACCAAACGACGCCGCGCGGAAAGTTTATATCCTTATCCATGTGCAGAACATGAGTGAGCAGGCACAGAACGCTTTGCTTAAACTTATTGAGGAACCGCCTGCCTATGCGCTGTTCCTGCTCATCTGCGACAGCCGCTTTCGCGTACTTCCCACCGTGCGTTCCCGCTGTGTGGAATTTTCGCTTGGCCCTGTGCCGGAAGAGGAAGCGGTTGCCGCACTCTGTGCGCAGGACGCAGAACTGCATGAAGTCGATGCACACGCGGCAGTGCGCATGGCGGGCGGCTTGATCGGGCAGGCAAAACAAGGCTTGTACGATGGCAGTTTTGCCGCATCCCGCGCATTTTGTGAAACGTTTGCGTCGGCACTCATTGGCAGCGCACCGTATGCGTTTTTGCGGTTGTCTGGCACACTGGAAAAAGATGCGGCGCTTTGCAATGCATTTTTGGCGCTGCTTCCGCTGCTGTTCCGGGACGCGCTGGCCTTGCGTGAAGGGTTGGCAACGGCACTTTCAGGCTGTGCAGATCAGGCGGGGACGCTGGCACGGACATTCACACGTACGGCACTTTTTGCGCTGGAAGAAGAAGCTGTGTCCACACGGGATTCATTGGAACGGTATGCGAATAAGCCGCTTTTGCTCACCAGCCTGTTTGCACGGCTTTGGCAGGTGAAGAACGCGCTGTAATTGGAGAATCAATATGACCGAAGTAATCGGCGTACGTTTTAAAAACGTCGGAAAAATTTATTATTTTGACCCGGCGGATATCGACTTTGCCGCCGGCGACCATGTGATCGTGGAAACAGCGCGGGGTGTGGAATGCGGAGAAGTGGTCATGCCCGCCCGTGAGGTGGAAGACGAACATATTGTGCAGCCGCTCAAAAGCGTTCTGCGCTCCGCCACCGTGGAGGACCTCCAGCGTGTGAAAGAAAACATGCGCAAAGAAAAAGAAGCGTTCCGCATTTGTCTGAAGAAGATTGCAGAACACGGTCTGGGCATGAAATTGATCGATGCGGAATATACGTTCGACAACAACAAGGTGCTATTTTATTTCACGGCGGACGGACGGGTGGATTTCCGTGAACTGGTGAAAGACCTCGCTTCCGTCTTCCGCACACGCATCGAATTGCGGCAGATCGGCGTGCGGGATGAGGCCAAAATGTTGGGTGGGCTTGGCGTTTGCGGCAAGCCGTTCTGCTGCAGCACCTTTCTGGGCGACTTTCAGCCTGTGTCGATCAAGATGGCAAAGGAGCAGGGTCTTTCACTCAATCCGACCAAGATTTCCGGCACCTGCGGGCGGCTGATGTGCTGTCTCAAGTTTGAGGAAGAAGCCTATGAGGATTTGTTGCGTACTACGCCGCGTGTGGGCGCCAGCGTCCATACACCTGAAGGACGCGGTTTGGTGGAGGACGTGCACCTGCTTACCGGGCAGTTGAAAGTGCGGTTGGACAAGGAGCAGGACGCGCCCGCCAAATCGTTCCACAAAAGTGTGGTAAAACTGCTGAAAAATGGGGAAGCCAAGTCGGAAAAACCGGAGGGAAAGCGACAGGGACGCGAAAAATCCTGAAACAGGAGTCCTAATTCCTATAATTCCAATGTATTTATTTG
>NZ_JBDNLG010000062.1:0-17423 GCF_047718355.1 Ethanoligenens sp. | reverse complement strand
AATATGATATGATATAAAATAAATAAGATAGCGGGTAAAATATTTATGAAAAAAAGTAATGCCCGTCATCTATGCGTTTTCCGTGGCGGGATAGCGTGTTTTTTTAAGAAATCCATATTTCGGGGCTTTGTCCGCAGCGCACCTCCTCTATAAATGCGGGCAGTCCCTTTTTAAAGGTGAGAGAATGGCGGAACAATCGATCACGATAGACACGCCGGATAAAATTGCGGGGCTCTTCGGAAATTTTGACGAGAATATTTTAACCATTGAGCGAGAGTTGAACGTGCAGATTTCTAACCGTGGCGGCGACTTGCGGGTAACCGGAGAACCGGAAAATGTCGGCAAGGCTGTTCGCGCGGTAGAAGGGCTGATGAAATTGCTCGAGCGCGGCGAACAGCTCAATGAGCAAAGCGTGCGGTATGTTCTCACGCTGGTCAGCGACGGCGACGACAGCAAGGTCGATGAGCTGGCACGTGACTGCATCTGTGTCACCGCCCGCGGCAGACCGGTGAAAGCCAAAACGCTGGGCCAGAAACAGTATGTCAAAGCAATTGAGAACAACACAATTGTTATAGGGGTCGGTCCGGCCGGAACAGGAAAAACTTACCTTGCTGTGGCGATGGCAGTTGCTGCCTATAAAGCCAAGTCGGTCAGCCGCATTATCCTTACCCGTCCGGCTGTGGAAGCGGGCGAAAAACTCGGGTTTCTTCCCGGAGATCTTCAAAACAAAGTAGATCCATATCTGCGTCCGCTATACGACGCAATGTTTGATATGCTGGGAGCTGAAAACTACCAGCGGTTGATGGAACGTCAGCTCATTGAAGTGGCGCCGCTTGCTTATATGCGCGGGCGCACGCTTGACGATGCATTCATCATTCTGGACGAGGCGCAGAATACCACACCTGAGCAAATGAAAATGTTTTTGACTCGATTGGGTTTCAATTCCAAGGCCGTCATCACCGGGGATGTGACACAGGTGGATCTGCCGGATGGTAAGCGCAGCGGCCTGGTAGATGCCGTGCATGTCTTGAAAAATGTGGATGATATTTCGATCCAATATTTTGACGAACGGGACGTTGTACGTCATCGGCTGGTACAAAAAATCATAAAAGCATACGAAAAGTATGAAAAGGAAGGCAGGCGCGCAAAATAACCATGGACAAGTTGAAAGTATATATAGATAATCGTCAAAAATCGGTAAAGATTCCATCCGGTTTAAGACTGTTGGTACGCCGCTGCTGTAACGCAACACTTGCAAACGAAGGGTTTGATGGAAGCGCGGAGGTCAATGTCACATTTGTCGATGATGTGCAGATTCAAGAGCTCAATGCGCAATATCGGCACAAAGACACCCCGACCGACGTGTTGTCTTTTCCAATGGGTGAAAACGGAAAGTTTGACCTCAACCCCGATACCGGCGCCTATGTGCTGGGGGACGTTGTGATTTCGTTGGAAACCGCCTCTCTTCAGGCGGAAAAATACGGTCACTCGCTCCAGCAGGAAGTCGCGTTCCTCACGGTACACTCCATACTGCATATTATGGGGCACGACCACGAACAAGGCGGTATTCAGGCGGTGCATATGCATGAACATGAAGCTGTAATCATGGCTGCGCTTGGATTCAATCACGACCTTTACGAAGAGGGATGAAGGCGCAGATGCCGCAGCGAATCCGTTCGCTGCGTAAAAGTTTTCGGGACGCATTTCGCGGTGTGGCGTTTTGCATTAAAAATGAGCGCAACATGCGTATCCACCTGATTGTGGGCGCATATATGCTGTGCTTTTCTCCGTTCTTTCATCTATCCGCCGCAGAATATGCAGTCCTGCTGCTAACCATCGCGTTGGTTTTGTTTGCAGAGGCAGTGAACACGGCATTTGAAGCCATCATCAATTTGCAGGCGCCGTGGTACGACAATCTGGCGCGTATTGGTAAGGATGTCGCCGCCGGCGCAGTGCTGATTTGTGCCTTTTTTTCGGCAATAGTAGGATTCGTGCTTTTTTTCCACCCGGCCACTCTGCTGTTTATCATTGAATATTTATTTAGCCATTTGTTTTATGGTTTTTTAGCTTTGGTTTCCTTGCCCCTTTCAAGCATTTTTATTTTCTTTTTCCCGTTTAATGTGCACAAACATTAAGTAAAAAGACATTCCATCATTTCATATGATGGACAGGAGGTTTTTCGTGACCATTCGCCATTCAGGTTTTGTCGCCATCGTAGGGCGGCCCAATGTGGGAAAATCCACACTGCTCAATGCGATATTGGGTGAAAAAATCGCTATCGTCTCCCCCAAGCCACAGACAACACGCAACAAGATTACGGGTGTCTACACCAAAGAAGAGACGCAGCTGGTGTTTTTGGACACGCCCGGCTGGCACCAGCCCAAAACAAAGCTCGGCAATTATATGGCAAAATCGGTTGATGCCACATTAATCGATGTGGACGCTGTACTTTTAGTCATCGAACCGCACGAGGAGCCGCGAACTGCTGAAACGGAACTGCTCAGTAAGCTGGGAAAACAGGTGCCGGTTTTACTGGTCATCAATAAAATCGATACATTGGCGGATAAAAGCGCATTGATGGGCGTGATTGCCCATTGGAGCAAACTGCGTAATTTTACGGCAGTAATACCTATTTCCGCGATGAAAAACGATGGTGTAGACGCACTTCTGGCAGAATTGATTCCCATGATGCCCGAAGGACCGCAGTACTATCCCGATGATATCGTCACCGCTGAACCGGAACGTGTGGTGGTAGCGGAGATCATCCGTGAAAAGCTGCTCACACTGCTCAGCGCAGAAATTCCACATGGAATTGCAGTGTCCATTGAACGGATGCATGAGCGTGAAAACGGCGACCTCATCGATATCGACGCAACCATTTACTGTGAGCGTGAGAGCCATACCGGCATCATCGTGGGCAAGGGCGGCTCCATGCTCAAAAAGGTGGGAACCCAAGCGCGCGTAGACATTGAGAGTCTGCTCGGTTGTCATGTTGGCTTGCACCTGTGGGTCAAAGTCAAGGAAAACTGGCGCAATCGTGAAGGCATCCTACGCACACTGGGATATGATTAAAACAGAAAACAAACAATAATTTCCGCGCATAGCATCCATCCGTTTGTGATAGGCTAAAGATAAACAGGTAGTCCAATCACACGTAAAAGGAACGATCGGCCTTATCGGTCGGGAGGGACAGCGATGGATGAAAAAACTGCTTGGTATCTATTTGAAACAACGGGCAATATTGAAGCATATATGTTGTATCAAGATCTGACGAATGGCAGAGCGGAAAAAACCGGCCGACGGAAGCCCGACGGACTCCCCCACTCCCCGTATGAGACGCACACGGGATATAGCCGCATGGGTCAGCCACCATTTTCTGGGCAAATGTGATTGATTTCAGCGGGTTTCATAAATCCTGCGGCTAACCATTGGTGGCAAGCTCCGCGTGGCATCGGCAACAGCGTATCAACGCAGAAGAAAGGGATACCGGACAGAAACCATGGGCACACAATCGGTAACAGACGGTTTGGTGATACGCGATTTCAACGTTGGCGAAGCGGATCGGTTTCTCACCCTGCTCACGCGTAAATTCGGTGTAATCCGTGCCAATGCACGAGGTGCCAGGCGGATGAAAAGTGGGGTGTCGACTGGCACGCAATTGCTTTGCCATGCGGATTTTACTCTTTTTAAGGGACGCGAAAAATACAGCATTGATGAGGCGACTCCCCTCACCTTGTTCATGGGCGTGCGGTCGGATTTGGAAAAGCTGGCATTGGCACAGTATTTCTGTGAACTGGAAGATTTTCTTGCGCCCAAAGAAGAGGAAGCGTCGTTATTTCTGCGCCTTATCTTGAATGCACTTGCCTTATTGGAAGCGGGCAAGCGTCCAGCTTTACAGATCAAAGCCGCATTTGAAATGCGGCTTTTGTCATTATCCGGATATATGCCTGATCTGGTCGCCTGCTCAGACTGCGGCATCTATGAAGCGGATGAAGTGACGCTGTTACTGCAATCCGGCGTCTTTTTATGTGCCGGCTGCGCCATACGGGATCAGACACCGCCAAATGCCCGCGCTCAACTTTCACGCGGGGCCTTGGCAGCTATGAGGCATACTGTATATGCGGATTTTTCCCGCCTGTTTTCATTTTCTTTACCGGAACACACGCTTACACAGTTTGCCACAGCTTCAGAACGGTATTTGCTTGCAACGCTGGAACGCAGTTTCAATACGCTGGAGTTCTACCATTCACTTTCTACGATATGTTAAACAGCACAGATTGCCGTTGGTATACGGCGTAAATTTCTATTTATAAATCAACACACTGCGCCAATAAACAGGAGGATGCAAGATGCCTGAAAAAGGTCTTATACACATTTACACCGGCAATGGAAAAGGAAAGACCACGGCAGCGATGGGATTAGCTTGCCGGGCAGCGGGTGCAGGGCTGCGTGTTTTGATTGCGCAGTTTCTGAAAGGGCGGGACACCGGTGAACTGGTCTCCTTAAAAACATTGGGGATTCCGGTCATGCGCACCGATGTGAAGAAATTCATTCCTTACATGGACGCCGCTGAACGTGCCAACTGTAAAGCCTCACAGGAACATTGTTTCCGTGAGGCATGTGCACAAATGGGCAATTTCGATTTAGTGATTCTTGATGAGATCATTGGCGCAACAGCGGCGGGCATGATTGAACTGGACGAATTGCTCAATTGCGTTAAAAGCAAACCGTCCCAAACCGAACTGGTTCTAACCGGCAGGAATGCCCCACAGGCGCTAATCGACTGCGCAGATTACGTTTCCGAAATACAGTGCATCAAGCATCCGTATGAGAACGGGGTGCAGGCGCGCAAAGGCATTGAATTTTAACAGCCGCCCATCAATCAGTGGCAAAATACCCGGTAAGACATACACATTGGAAGAACTGTTCCATCAGCTCTCGCTCGCTTTCGGATAGCGGTGCGTCATGGTGCATTCCGCTGCCGACGAAAGCATGGTTACCGTGTAGGTGTGGTTCCCAATGGGGCTACTGCCGATACTATTCCATCAGGCGGTGGCCCCATGCTGAAAGATAGGGTAACCGTATATTGAATATTCAGTTTGCAAACGTCCCATAAATCAGGAAAATATTTAAACCGGTCAGCACAATCGCGATGGCCCATGCCAAATATTTCACCCACGCCGGGTTGACGAATTTTCCCATGATCTTTTTGTTGCTGGTGAAGATTGTCAACGGGACGATGGCAAACGGAAGTTGAATGCTCAGGAAAACTTGTGTATACAGCAGCAACTGCTCCACGGCATCCTCGCGGTTGCCATAGATGATCACGCAGATCAGAACCGGGATGATGGAGATGACGCGGGTGACCAGTCGGCGCATCCAGAGCGGCATTTTCAAGTGAATAAAGCCTTCCATCACAATCTGACCGGAAAGCGTTCCGGTAATCGTGGAATTCTGCCCGGATGCCAACAGGGCGACGGCAAACAAAGTGCTTAGCACCGGGCTTGCGATAACCCCGACTATTTTAGAATTGCCTAAAGCGTTGTACAAATCGACAAACCGGCCGAGATTGCTTGCATGGCCATAGAACATGGAAGCGCCGAGGATCAGTAACAGGCAGTTGACGACAAACGCAATCGTGAGCTGAAGATTGGAATCAATCGTGGCGAAATGAACGGCTTCCTTTTTGCCCGCATCGGTCCGATCATATTGGCGCGCCTGAATGATCGAGGAATGGAGATACAGGTTGTGGGGCATCACTGTTGCCCCGACAATGCCCAACGCGATAAGCAATTCACTCTGATTGGCCGCAATGCGGGGTGTAGGGATAAAGCCGGTCAATATTGCCCCAGCGGAAGGGTGGCCCAACAGTACTTCGTACAAAAAAACAACAAAAATCGTTGTAATTAAAGTTGCAACGATGGCCTCCACTTTTCGGAACCCTACCTGGGACAGCAACAGCAGAAGCAAAACATCTCCCACTGTAATCAGTACGCCGAATAGCAAAGGAATCTTGAACAGCAGTTCCAACGCCACCGCACCGCCGATCACTTCGGCAATGTCGGTTGCCATAATGGCCAGTTCCGTTAAAATCCACAGGATGAAGGAAATTGGCTTGTTGGTTGTCGCACGCGTGGCCTGCGCCAAGTCCATGCCGGTGACAATTCCCAGTTTAGCGGACATTCCCTGAAGCAGCATGGCAATCAGATTAGAAAGTAAAATGATACATAAAAGCGAATACGCGTATTGCGCGCCGCCTTGAATGGATGTAATCCAGTTTCCCGGGTCCATATAACCGACGGCGACCAAAGCGCCGGGACCACTGTAAGCCAGCAGTTTTTTCCAAAAACCGGCCTGCTTGGGGAGCGAAACCGTGTTGTTGATTTCCTCAAGGCTTGGACCGTTGGCAGAGTGCAACAAACGCGACGTGTCCACAGTCTTCTTATTTTGGATGACAAAATCCTCCTGCATGATTTGATCCACCTCCTAAATGTGGTGATTTCGCAAAAGTACTGGAAAGTACTTTCCGGTGCTATAGAATGTTTCCCTTAGGCAATATATGGTGCCTAAACTGAATGTGTTACGAATATACTGTATTGAGCACCGGAAAGGACTTGATACGATGCCTAAGGACAGCCATTCTGAATTTCGCACAGTCCGCGGTTACCAAAAACTCAACCAGCAGGCCGGGCAATTGACACCGGCGTTGGAGGACTATCTGGAGATGGTTTTCCGCTGTTGTGAAACCAACAAATACACCCGTGTTGGAAAAATAGCGGAGTTATTAAATGTCACGCCTTCTTCCGCATCTAAAATGGTCTTCAAACTGACCAATCTCGGTTATCTAAAATATGAGCAGCGGGAAATTATCCTTTTAACAGATAGCGGACGCGAGGCGGGTGCTTTTTTGCTGAAACGCCACAATACCATTGAACGTTTTTTTAAGCTAATCGGTATTAGGGACAGCCTAGAAGAGACCGAACTGGTAGAACACTCGTTAAACCGGCATACGGTTAAGCATCTAGAGGTTCTACTGAATTTTTTCAAGGAAAGCCCCTCCACCGCTAACAACCTAAATGAATTTCAAAAAAGGGCGTTGCGTTAAAATGCTCAAAACACCATAGTTTTCAAAATAAAAGAGCTGATTGCCAATGAAGCAATCAGCTCTTTTATTTTGCATAGCAATCAGTTTTAAGGTATCAGCGCCGCCTTAACAAAAGTGCAAAACGCAAGAGGACGGCTTCTTTTTTGGGTAACGGTCATCGCGTATTGTGGTGCCTCGGACATTTGGTAGAACTGGCAGCGCCCGACACATACAATTTCTACTGCCACAAATGGGCTTGTTCACACGTCTACCGATTGTCAGATCACCGTGAGCCCCATTTTGTATGAATTGCGTAATGCAAAGCACAATATATAATATATCCATTATACGACTTTGGATTTATGTCTTTGTTAAGGCGGCATCAGCTTGTGAGGAGCGTGTTTTAGATATATCTTCCTTTTGGGCAGAAAATGTGGTAGTATATACAGGTGTAATCGGTATAAAAAGCTTGGTGTTTTTTAGATAGAGTTGATTTATAAGGGAGTCGTAAAATTGAAGGAAAAATTGTTGGGGTTGCGAACAGGTGGACTTTTCTTCTTGACGCAAGTTGTTGCGTTTGGCACTTTCACTGCCCTCATTCATTTTCACATCGTAAGTGGGAGTAATCTGTATGTTGCGGCTGTTTTATTGGTTGTATTTTCCACAGCTGCGCTCCTGCTGATTTATGCATTACTGATTGCCGCCCCACTCAGAGGGCTTACAAAACAGATTACTGATATGTTGCAAGGTCGTCTGGGTGTGCGGAACGGCAACAAACCAATCGGCGCAGTCGGGCGTTTATCGGTTCAAATCGATGTACTCGCGGAAGAATTGCAGTTGCAGATATTTGGCCCACTGGAAAGCTTGGCAAATGGTGAGACGCAGAGCCTGCGGACGGACGATCAGCAGCCGCTGCTCAAAACAGTTGGCAAGTTGGAGAGCGTAGTTCAGAACATTTTAAAAGACACCAATACGTTGTTGAAGGCTGCAAATGCGGGCGACCTGTCACAGCGGTTTGATGAAAACAAATATCGTGGAGACTGGAAAGCATATGCGGCAGGATTTAACCGATTGATGGGAACGGTTTCCGAGCCGGTTACGGAAATCAATCAAGTGCTGCAAAATATGTCTGTGGATGACTTTACCATTAAGATGGAAGGCACTTATCAAGGCATATTTAAAGAAATGTCTACTGCGATCAATATCATGCGGATGCGGTTGGTCGGTATCCAGACGTTGATGGAAAAAATTGCGGACGGTGATGTTCATCAGCTTTCCATGAGTGCCAATATCCGTCCACGTTCTGCAAATGACAAGCTTATGCCGTCGCTGGCTGCCATGATGCACACAGTGAATGCGCTGGTTGCGGAAGCAGGCAGATTAACGGAAGAAAGCATCAACGGAAATATCTTGCACGTTCGCGGGGACGCAAACCAGTTCAAGGGTGGATTTCGTGAAATTATTGAGGGAATCAACGGAACCTTGGACGCAATTTCTATGCCGGTTCTGGAGATCATGCAAGTTCTGGACAGCATCAAACTCAACGATTACACGTTCGAATTGTCAGATAATTTAACTGGCGATTTTGCGAAGCTGGCGGGTGCTGTCAAAGATGTCCAACAACAAGGCGTATATGTTCAAAATGTGTTGGAGCAAGTCGCAAGCGGCAATGTGAGTGAATTGGCGGACTTGAAAGCACAGGGCGCGCGCAGTGAGAAAGACAGGCTTGTGCCCGCACTCATTTCCATGATGGATACATTACACATGTTGATGGGGGAAGTCTCTTCTGTGACAAAATCGGCTGCTGATGGTCAACTGAGTATCCGGGGCGACGTTTCCAAATTTGATGGGAAATATGCGGAGATTGTCAGCGGACTCAATGACCTTCTGGATGCGGTGGAAAATCCCATTGAAGCGGTCACAGAGGCTTTGACGCAAATTGCCTCCTGCAAATTTGACCATCGTGTTACAAATGATTTCAGAGGGGTATTTAAAGCACAGGCGGATGCAGTAAACCAAACCGCCGCTGAACTTGACCAGATTGTCCGGCAGGTGTCGGAGGTCTTGGACAAAATGGCGCAGGGGGATTTCAGCCAGCCGGCTCTGCCGGAATATCGCGGTGAATTTTCACACATTTCCGCTTCCCTGAACACGATTTTGGATTCCCTTAATCAATTGTTTGGAATTATCCACGCCACCGCCTCACAAGTGGCCACCGGGGCGGCGGAAGTTTCTCAAGGCAGCCAAAGCCTTTCGCAGGGCGCCACGGAGCAGGCCAGTGCGGTGCAGGAATTGACTGCGACCATCGCCGAAATCGCCTCCCAAACCAAAAACAACGCAGAAAACGCTAATAGGGCAAACGAGCTGGTCGGGATTGTTAAAAGCGGGGCGGCACAGGGCGGTCAGCGCATGGAAAATATGTTGGATTCTATGTCTGAAATCAGTGAGTCCTCCCGAAACATTTCAAAAATCATCAAGGTGATTGACGATATTGCATTCCAGACAAATATCCTTGCGCTGAATGCCGCTGTGGAAGCTGCACGTGCAGGCCAATACGGCAAAGGGTTTGCCGTTGTGGCGGAAGAGGTGCGCAACCTTGCAGCTCGAAGCGCGAATGCTGCAAAAGAAACGACGGCGCTGATTGAAAACACAGTAGAAAAAGTGGCGGTCGGTACACAGACGGCAAACGACACGGCGAAAAAATTTGCGGATATTTCCGAGGGTGTGGAACAAATGACAGCCTTGGTGCAGGAAATCGCCGCTTCCTCCAATGAGCAGGCGTCGGGCATTTCCCAAGTGGATATGGGAGTGGAGCAGGTGTCTCAAGTGGTGCAGACAAATTCCGCCACTTCGGAGCAAAGTGCGGCGGCCAGTGAAGAACTCTCGGGGCAGGCCGAAGAACTGCGCAACCAGCTTTCCCAATTTGCGCTGCGGTCATAAACGCCACGTCACCTGCCGGTGTATATGAGAAAGAATGGAGCCCGTCGGTTGCCCGCAAGGCTTAAAGCAGCAATAGCCTTGCGGGTGGCTGACTTTGTTTGAGTAAAACCGAGTCCAATCCTCAAACGGATAGGACTGTTGAGGTAGAACATGAAACCGTTTACTTTTCCAAAGAATTTTTTGTTTGGCAGCGCGACCGCGGGTGTGCAGGTAGAGGGCGGCGACCGGAATAATAACTGGTATGTATGGGCTGAACAAGGGCATATCAAGGACGGAAGCGACATTTTGCGTGCCGGAGACCATTGGAACCGTTATCGCGAAGATGTTGCGCTTCTGTCCCAGATGCACCATCAGATTTACCGTATGGGAATCGAATGGAGCCGTATCGAACCTGAAAAAGGACGGTTTGATGAAAAGGCGATTGCACATTACCGCGAGGTAATTGCCTGTTTGCTGCGCAACAATATCCGCCCACTGGTCACACTGCACCACTTTACCTATCCGATCTGGTTGGACAAAGAGGACGGCTTTGCGTCCAAACAGATTGTGACCTATTTTGAGCGATACACCGAATATGTCGTGGAGCAATTGGGGGATTTGGTCAGCGAGTATATCACGATCAATGAGCCGAATGTGTTTTTGCTAAACGGCTATGTGGCGGGCATGTGGCCTCCGGGGAAAAAAGACATCCCGCTCGCATATCGCGTGTTTGTAAATATGTCGCTGTGCCATATTGCGGCATATGAGATCATTCACCGGATACGGCGACAGCGGCATTTCCCGGGTAAAACAATGGTGGGTGTCGCCAATCATCTGCGGGTATTTGATCCCTTGCGAAAAGGTCATACGCTGGATCATTTCTTGGCGGAAAAGCAACAGTTCTTTTTTCAGGATGCGTTTGCGGATTACATGACGACGGGCACGCTGCCGTTTCCGGCAAAATTGTGCGTTCCAAGTGGATACGAGGGGCATTATGCTGATTTTATAGGTATCAATTACTATTCGCGCAACATTGTCAATGCGGTCGATTTAACGACTTTTGTCCAGCCGGATCGCCCTGTAAACGATTTGGGATGGGAAATATACCCCGATGGCCTGCGTATTTTGTGCGAAACATTTTATGAACGATATCATCTGCCCATCTGGATCACGGAAAATGGCGTTTGCGATAATAATGATGTGCTGCGTGTGCGGTTTATTGCCGGGCATCTGCGCGCGGTGAAAGAAGCCATTGACAAAGGTGTGCCGGTCGAGCGGTATTATCACTGGTCGCTGATGGACAATTTTGAATGGCTTGAGGGAGAATCGGCGCGCTTTGGGCTGGTGTATATCGATTACGAATCCCAACGCAGAATCATCAAAAAGAGTGGGAAGTTTTACGCAAAAATCTGTGAAAACGGCGGCTGCACGGAGGATCTGGTTAAAGAATACCATCTTTAAAAGAATGTCTTTCAAGTATCGGATGGCTTGGAATTCTGATGCCTTTTTGCCCAGCTCCGGAACCGTACGGCGTTGACAAGGTCATAGATACCATAGATAAACGGAAATATGCGGTTGATGGTGAAATAGCTGATCATATGAGTGGGCGAAGGAAAGACCACCGGACAGTCGGTATGGATGCCCGCCATAATGCATGCAGCTACCCAAGACGGCGGGTGTACAGGCAGCGGAACGGGTGCGCTGTCGCCTGCTTTATTGAAGAATTTGGTGGCGGTCGCCACCGGAAATACAAGCGTTAGCACACCTTTGTCGTTTCTTTCAAAAAAGTACGTATGTGCAAAATGTTCAATAGCGGCCTTGGTAGCGCAATAGAGCGCGTATCCCGGCAAAGGGATACGGCTAACGGCGGAACACGTCATGACGACAGTATATTTCCGTCCCCGATTAAGTTCTTTCATTTTCTCAAAAGAATAAATGGGAGAGAACACATTGGTGCGGAAAATATTCTCAATATGCCCCCAGTCGGCGGTGTTTAATTCCTCGCAATAGGCAAACCCCGCATTTGCGATAAACAAATCCACTTTTCCAAATTTGTCTACCGCGAAGGAAAAGAGTCTGTCCACTTCTTCTTTTTTGGACACATCACAGGTATAGGGGACGACTCGTGCATTGTGGTTGGGGATTGTTCCAATATGTCGGCTGACGGCGATAATATCTGCGTTATATCGTTGCAGGCGTTCTAATAGTGCTCGTCCAATACCGGACGATGCACCTGTGAGGATGATGACTTTTCCATCTGGATTCATTGATTTTACTTCCTTGCTTCAATTAAGTGTATGAATTTTCATGACCTACCTATATTGTACCGCAGATGGCGTGTTCTGTGCATGATTGTGCACAGAATATTTAGGACGTTTTTCCAACAAATAAAAGAACCTGCAAAAGGATCATATCAGAATACTTGGAAAAAGCGTATAATAGTGAAAGACATAGATAGAGCTATGGAATGACAATATGGCTGGAGGTAAATAACATGTGGGCTTACAACAGTATTTTCTATCAGATTTACCCGTTGGGATTTTGTGGTGCACCGCAGGATAATGATGGCGTGGTCGTAAACCGCATCAAAAAAGTGATGGATTGGATTCCGCATATCAAAAAAACAGGTGCAGACGCCATTTATTTTTGCCCCGTTTTTTCTTCAGATCGGCACGGTTATGATACGAGGGACTACCGGGTGGTGGACGGCCGCTTGGGTACCAACGCTGATTTTGCGGCAGTTTGTGAGAAATTGCACAAGGACGGTCTGCGTGTGGTACTGGACGGCGTGTTTAACCATGTGGGACGTGGCTTTTGGGCTTTTCAGGATGTGTTGCAAAACCGAGAACGCTCCGCTTATAAAGACTGGTTTGTCAACCTTCGTTTTGATTGGGACAACGGATATCATGATGGCTTGTCCTATGAGGGATGGGAGGGGCATTATGAGATGGTTAAATTAAATTTGCAAAATGATGCAGTCGTTAGCCATCTCTTCGGCTGCATTGCAGGTTGGGTAAAAGAGTTTGACATAGATGGCATACGGCTGGATGTGGCCTATAGCCTTCCACTGGATTTTCTCAGTAAGCTGCGTATTTTCTGCGACGCACTCAAGCCTGATTTCTATTTGCTGGGTGAAGTGATGCATGGTGACTACAACCGTGTGATGAATGATGGGATGCTCAACAGCGTGACCAATTATCAAGCCTATAAGGGTTTGTGGTCCAGTTTTAACAGCATGAATCTGTTTGAAATCAACAGTACGCTGGAAGATCATTTTTTAAGGAAATATGTGGGGAAATACCCTTTCAATTTTGTGGATAATCATGATGTCGAGCGCGTGGCGAGCATATTGACCCAACCGGCACATTTAAAGTTGATTTACGCGCTGTTGTTTGCCATTCCCGGCACGCCCTGCATCTATTATGGAAGCGAATGGGGCGCCTTAGGCAAAAAGGAACCCAGCAGCGATGAACTGCTGCGGCCGTGCTTTGATAAACCTATTGAAAACGAATTGACCGCCTTTATAGCAGCGTGCGGTGCCGCCCATAAAAAGGAAAAGGCATTCGCGTACGGGACTTTCCAGAAAGTTCTGCTCACCAACCGGCAGTATATCTTTGAGCGCGCATTTGAGGGAGAACGGATTTTGGTTGCCATTAATGCGGATGCGGTTCCGTTTACAGCACATTTTAATGCCAATGCGGGATGCGCTACTGATCTGTTAACAGGGCAAAAGCATGATTTTGGAGGCGGAAGCGAATTGCCACCCTATAGCGCGGCCTATTGGAAAATCTAATGTTTAAGCGTTTTTAAGTACCAATTCAGACATATTATATTAACTTTTTGGAAGAATGGATGGGGAGCTTGTTGTTTAGCCGCACGAATAGATACCATTACAGTAAATTTTCTGTCTTTTCCAAATTGCTAGTATTTGTTATCGTTATCGTCTTGTTATACGGTATAAATAGCATGGTGCATCCTAATTTTACCTCGTTAGCCGGTGATGACTGCTTTTATTACCAAATAGCGCACAAACTCAATTATTTTGACTTTTTAAATTGGCGGTATCACAATTGGTCAGGCCGATTGTTTTCCGAAAGCGTGGAATATTTTTCAGTCAAGAGTGGTACCATACTCTTCAGATTATTTAATCCACTATTTTTACTGTTATTGGCGTATGCAATGGTACGCTGCCTAACAGGAAAACAATCCTTTCGTGGCATGGTTCTTGTTTTGGGGATGTTCTGTTGTATCTCCTATTCCGTTTTACATGAAGCAATTTTTTGGTTGACTGGATCCAGCTTTTATTTGGTGCCGCTTTCTTTAGGCATTATGGGAATGATTCCTTATGCGGATATTGTGTTGCGTAGCAAGCCGCCATGTAGGTTTGTTCCCTTTTGGATTTGTAGTGCAGGTTTAATATTGGCTGCGTTTGGCAGTGAACAGATTGCCTTGGTTTGCTGCGTGTCTATCGTTGTTGCTCATACCTCGCAAAAAATACGTAGGTATGCGATGCCATTTCCGTTTTATATTGTATCTTTTGTTGTATTGGTTGCTGCCGCCGTAAACTTCTTATCCCCCGGGAGCGCTCAACGCCTTCAAGTCGAATTGGGTCGATTTCCAGGATTTGAACAGCTTTCCTTTTTTGCACATTTGAGGGTGGGGTTATATTGGCTATTTGACGGATTGGTCAATAATCTATGGCTCCTGTTTAGTTTTCTTGCAGTCTTTCCTTTGCTACTCTTTAAGCACATGATCGGAAAAATTCGAGCTGCATTTTGGATATTCTATTCAATGGTTATTTTTTCTTTGATCATGCGCATCCCTATTTGGGCAAAAGCACTGGGAGGATTTCCCTATGCGTTTGCATCTCCATCCAAACATTATTCTTTTCCATTTTATATAATACATTCCCAACTGACAATGCCTAATATTTTCACATATCTTTTCTGGTTTGTTGTCTTTCTGATTGGTGTCTTTTTAATTCTTTGGTGTTCGCGACGATTAATGCTGGCATTGTTTTGTATTATCACCGGATTAGTTACGCTTGTCGTGATATTCCTATCGCCAACATTATTTGCCTCCGGCAATCGTATCTTTTTTGTTTTTTGCATATTTTTGTTGGCCGTACCTTTAGATATAATGCTGTCATCTCATACTTTCTCAACGGATAAAGAAATTCATTTTACCATTAAAACACTTGTGATTTCTGCTCTACTTATTATCCTTAATATGCTACCCAGAATATTGGTGCATCTTTTATAAAAAAGTGGAACATTTTTTCAAACAGACGATAGATTGCCAATTCGCTTACCTGCACGACCTGACTAATACGGAATTACTGTAGTAAAATGTGTAATTATGTGAATGTCGGCTCAATGGCACGGAGGACTTGCAATTTTGCCTGTTTTCCTATACAATAGAGGATACCCTACGGAACAGATGAGGCGTAACTGAAATGGCGCGAGTGGAAAAACGCAGTG
Source organism: Ethanoligenens sp. (assembly GCF_047718355.1). Lineage (NCBI taxonomy): Bacteria > Bacillati > Bacillota > Clostridia > Eubacteriales > Oscillospiraceae > Ethanoligenens > Ethanoligenens sp. Next base: position 1,940 of record NZ_JBDNLG010000062.1, on the reverse strand, counting down.
TGTCTAAAAACAAAAAAGCGTGGCATGATTATTTCGTGCAGGAAGCATTTGAGGCCGGGGTCGAACTTTCTGGAACCGAAGTGAAATCAGTCCGGGCCGGTCGGGTCAATCTCAAGGATGCATGGTGCGATATCAACAACGGTGAGTTGTTTGTCCGGGGCATGCATATCAGCCCTTATGAACAAGGCAACGTTTTTAATCGCGACCCTATACGCCGGCGGCGTTTATTGATGCACAAACGTGAGATTATGCGCCTTTTTGGTTTGCTCAAGCAGCAGGGACTTACGCTTATACCCTTGGAAGTTTATTTCAAAGGTGCTTTAGTCAAAGTTGAGATCGGTCTTTGCAAGGGTAAAAAACAGTATGACAAACGCGCGGATATTGCCAAACGGGATGCATCGCGTGAAATTGACCGTGCAATCAAAGAACGAAACCGCTGATTGGATAAGGGGGCTATCTCATGCAATATGAAATCATCAAATTGCGTGAAGCGTTTCCTGCTCTGGCAACTCAATCCTTGGATTTTCTTCGTAGACAACGGCAGACCTATAGTTTAGAAGCAGGATTGGCCGGCACTCGGGCAGTATACGAGGAACCTACCCTAACGGCGTATTGTCCAGATAATGCCCCCGAATTGGAGCCAGATCACACACGGCCATCGGTCATTATTTGCCCTGGAGGCAGTTACCAGTTTGTCTCATCTCGAGAAGCAGAACCGGTTGCGTTCGCATTTGTTGCCCGTGGATATAATGCGTTTGTGTTAAACTATTCTGTGGCTCCGGAACATTATCCTGTTGCATTGCTGCAACTTGCAGCTAGCGTGGCACTGCTTCGACAACGCGCCTCTTTCTTTCACGTCAATCTTAACGCTGTGGCCGTGGCGGGTTTTTCTGCCGGAGGACATTTGGCAGCATGTATGGGTACGCTGTGGAACCAACCGTGGGTGGCAGCGCAGCTCGGACTGCATGTTGAGGATATTCGTCCGAATGGTTTGATTTTATGTTATCCTGTTATTTCGCTCACACAATTTTGTCATGTAAAATCCGTGGACAGCTTGTTGGGAAGTAGTGCGGATGATGTCCAAAAAACGTCGCTGTCATTGGACGAACGAGTAACCCACGACACACCGCCCACATTTTTGTGGCACACAGTTGCCGACCCTGTGGTTCCAGTTGAAAACTCCTTATTGCTTGCAAACGCCTTGCAGGCGCATCGTGTGCCGTTTGAACTGCATATTTATCCAAAAGGCGGGCATGGATTGTCACTTTGCACAGCAGAGACCGCACGAGGAGATGATACGAACATTAATCCGCATTGTGCTACATGGCTTTCCTTGTGCGATCAATGGTTGCATCTGGTTTTTTCCTCCTATTTTTAATTATGGGGGCGTAAAGGTTTCGACGGGGGAATGGAAACAAAGTAAGCGAGCAGCGGTGCGGTACCGCTTTAAACCTCCGCAATGCATTTTAAATGCGAAAGATAATGTTATCCGCGTCAACTTTGGTCGTTCCGAAGAGGCGCTTGCCGCTTAATTAAAGCGGCACGTTCAGCCTGAGAGTACCGTGGCTCGGGATTTGAACGTCATTTAACGGTGAACGCATCTGTGAGTTGCCTTTGTAATGGATGTGTATTAAAAGGCTGCCAATACGCATAGCCTGCCGTTTGGGGATGCGTTGCGGGACTTTTAAATAAGCGGCTGCGCTCGGAGAAAACTTTGTGGATATGCCTTCGGACAGGGGTTCAACTCCCCTCGCCTCCACCACTTGAATCCTCGACCAATTCCAATGGTTGGGAAATAATATTGGGGCTGTGTACTCCCGGTTAGGGAATGCACAGCCCCTTATTTTCGCCGAACAGGCACGACAAAACCCTTATAGGGCACAGAAAAAAACCTCTATATGGGATGAAGAGTAAAAGCAGTCTAATGACATTCGACAGAT
>NZ_JBDNLG010000061.1:0-17535 GCF_047718355.1 Ethanoligenens sp. | reverse complement strand
ATACAAACAGAATCTTGATGCGATTTTTTACAGATAGCGATTTCCAGTATAGTGGACAACTTAGACAGGTTGCGCTGGATAAAGCAGCAATCATCTACTCACATTCAGAAACCTGAAGGGCGGTGGAGGACTTGGATGCGATTCAAAAGAAAATTCTGGACTGCATTGACCGAAACAGTGCACGCATCGCTGAGTTTGCACTGGATATCTATCGAAATGGCGAAACGGGATATCAGGAATATCGAACGGCTGGAAAAGTGCGTGCCTTTTTTGATGCTCTGGGATTGCCAACGGAAGAAGGACTTGCTGTTACTGGGGTAAAAGCGACGCTCGGTGGGCGGCATAAGCGCACAGTCGCACTTATTGGCGAACTTGACGGTGTGCGTTGTGAAAATCACCCCGATGTCAATCCAATTAACGGCATCGCACATGCCTGTGGGCATCATATCCAATTGGCTGCGCTTTTGGGTTCGGCAATTGCACTGTCTGACCCTGAAGTATTCGATGCGCTTGGTGCAAATGTGGCATTTTGGGCCGTGCCTGCAGAAGAGCATGTCGATGCGGATATACGGGATAAGCTTATTGCGCAGGGGCGTATCCGCTATATTACTGGAAAAGGCGAACTGATTCGCATCGGGGAATTTGACCGCATTGACGCGGTCATCGTGCATCATGTGCATTACGCACCCAGCCATGCCGATGTGCTGATTGGCTGCAATTCTTCTAACGGATATGTGACCAAGAACATTCGTATTCTCGGCAAGGCATCTCATGCGGCGGCAGCACCGGAAAAGGGCATCAATGCGCTGAATGCCGCTGCGCTGGGGCTTTCGGCGGTAGCATATCAGCGGGAGACATTCCGCGACGAAGACCGTGTGCGTGTCCATGGAATCGTGGAAAAGGGAGGCGGGGCAGTCAACGTGGTACCGGAGGAAGTGGTAGTGGAAACGATGGTACGAGCCAAAACCATTCATGCAATTAAGGATGCGGCAGAAAAGGTGGATCGTGCGTTTCGCGGCGCAGCCTACGCACTTGGCGCAAAAGTGGAAATTAAAGATATCCCCGGATATTTGCCTGTTGTTGCGCAACCGCCGCAACGACCGCTAAGAGAGGCGGCGGAAGCGCTTGACAACGTTGCCTCATTTGAAAAAGCGGACCCATCCGGACACAACCCGCTTTCCACTGATGTGGGCGACTTATCGCAGTTGATGCCGGTTTTGGGATTTACCACCGGTGGCTGCACCGGCACCTTGCATGGGCCGGATTTCCGAGTGACAGACTTGCCCAAATCTTGTCGGCTTGCGGCAAAGGTTATGGCATTGACAGCGTATGCACTCTTAAAAAACAATGCTGCGGAGCTGGAAGAAATACGGGAGAAATTTAAACCCCAGTTAACTAAACATGAATATCTTGCCTATATGGATGGAGCGTTTAAATAAAAAAAGCGCGTGACTTTCGACTCCAATCGGCAGACACATTGAAGCAATGAAACAAAAAGGTGGACCAGTTCATGCGGGAAATTAATGCAGAAACCATTTGCGCAACGGTAAAAGACCTGTTTTTACAGGCGAATTATTGTATAAGCGCAGACATACTCACCGCCCTCAAAACAGGATTGGAAAAAGAGGAATCTCCGACCGGCAAGGCTGTTTTGCAACAGATTATCAGCAATGATGAAATCGCGGCGAACGAAAAAGTAGCTATTTGTCAGGATACGGGGATGTCGATTCTCTTTGTAAAGTTGGGACAGGAAGTCCATGTCGTAGACGGCGATTTCAACGAGGCAATTCATCAAGGCGTGCGGGAGGCGTACGCTCAGGGATATTTGAGAAAATCAATTGTGACAGATCCGGTGTTCAGCAGAAAAAACACCGGTGACAATACTCCCGCTGTCATTCATGTGGAGATCGTGCCCGGTGACAAAATCGAAATTGAGGTGTCTCCAAAAGGATTTGGCAGTGAAAATATGAGCGGATTGAAAATGCTGTCGCCTTCCGACGGTGAAAAAGGCGTCCGTGATTTCATTATTGAGACGGTTCAAAAAGCAGGACCAAACCCTTGCCCTCCCGTCATTATCGGAGTAGGAATCGGTTCGACCATTGAGATGGCTGCTAAGACTGCCAAAAAGGCTACGCTTAGGGGGATCGGAGAGCATAACGCTGATCCTCGCTATGCACAACTGGAAATAGAGCTATTGAACGATATCAATCAGTTAGGGATAGGACCCGGTGGGCTGGGTGGCACTACCACTGCATTGGCCGTCAATATCGATTGGCTTCCGGCTCATCTCGCCTCTCTGCCGGTGGTTGTCAACATGTGTTGTCATGCCGCCCGTCACGCAAAGGGCGAAATATGAATCAAGAGGGTGTACAATAGTGGACTGCCAAATCAAGAAAATACATACGCCCTTGACGGACGGGGTGATTGAGAATCTGAAATCTGGAGATACTGTTCTCATTTCCGGAACGGTATTTACCGCCCGTGACGCTGCACATAAACGCTTGTTCCAACTTCTGAAAGAGGGCAAGGAATTGCCTGTAAACTTGAAAGGACAAATCATTTATTATGTTGGCCCTGCGCCCGCCAGCCCGGGACATGTCTGCGGATCTGCCGGACCAACCAGCAGTTATCGCATGGATGCCTATACCCCTGCTTTACTGGATATCGGATTGAAGGGGATGATCGGTAAAGGACTGCGAACTCAAGCTGTGATTGATTCCATGAAAAAGAATACATGTGTGTACTTTGCGGCTACAGGTGGGGCGGCGGCTTTGATTGCTAAGAGCATCCAGTCCGTTGAGATGATTGCCTATGACGATTTGGGAACAGAAGCATTGCAGAAGATGACAGTGGTTGATTTTCCGGCCACTGTGGTGATCGACGCGGCAGGAAACAATCTCTATGAGACGGGAACGATAAAATACAGAAAAAATGAAAGGCAGCGAGTGCCTGCGGAAGATGAACGGCAAGCAGAAAGGTGAACACGATGGATATCAGGCAGGAATCGCTGAAAAAGCATTATGAATGGAAAGGAAAAATCGAAGTAACTTCCAGGGTATCTGTGCATTCCAGAGAGGAACTGTCCTTGGCTTATACACCGGGTGTGGCAGAACCGTGTATGGAAATTCATAAAAACGTGGAGAAATCTTTTGAACTCACCCGCCGCAGCAATCTGGTGGCGGTGGTGACGGATGGAACGGCAGTCCTCGGCTTGGGAGATATCGGTCCGGAAGCGGGGATGCCGGTAATGGAAGGAAAGGCGGCACTTTTCAAAGAATTCGCAGATGTGGACGCGTTCCCGATATGCATCCGCAGCAAAGATGTGGATGAAATTGTGCGGACTGTTTACCTGATTTCCGGCAGCTTTGGGGGTATCAACCTCGAAGATATTTCCGCTCCACGTTGTTTTGAAGTGGAGCGGCGGTTGAAAGAAATATGCGATATCCCTGTGTTCCACGATGACCAACACGGTACGGCAATCGTCGTTGCTGCGGCAGTGCTAAATGCGCTGAAAGCGGTGCATAAACACATTGAATCGGTAAAAATTGTGGTCAATGGCGCCGGTTCTGCCGGGATTGCCATTGCAAAGCACTTACTGAATCTGGGCGTGAAAAATTTGATGATGGTGGATCGTTTTGGCATCATCTGCAAAGGGATGGACGAACTGAACCCGGAGCAGAAAGTAATGGCAAAGATGACGAATAGGGGACAGAAACGGGGATTACTGGCCGATGCGATGCAGGGAGCAGACCTGTTCATCGGCGTATCAGCGCCCAATATCGTGACGGAAGAAATGGTTCACTCTATGGCGGAGGACCCGATCGTATTTGCTATGGCGAATCCCACGCCTGAGATTATGCCTGATCTTGCAAAAAAAGCGGGGGCAAAGATCGTTGGTACCGGTCGTTCTGATTTCCCTAACCAGATCAATAACGTGCTTGCTTTCCCAGGTATCTTCCGCGGAGCGCTTGACTGCCGCGCAAAAGAGATCAATGAACCGATGAAAGTCGCCGCATCCTACGCCATTGCGGGGCTTGTGGACGGAAGCGAGCTTTCAGAGGAATATATTCTCCCCAGCGCTTTTGACCCGCGTGTCGGCGAAGCCGTTGCCAAAGCGATTGTGCAGGCTGCTCGTGATACCGGAGTCGCACGGTTGTAAATCAATAGCTTTCTCAAATAGAATAAAATCGGGATGAAAAGGAGAAACACAGCGGGTTAAAGCCTCTGTGTTTCTCCTTTTTGCACCGGTTTGTACATAGGTGGAAATGGTACTTGCTGCGCAAAAAGTGATATTTACAGAAAAGAAAGAGGCTGTTCCGTATTCTTGTGCATGACCACCCTATGCTTTCGCATATATTACAACATCCTATGTTGAATCTGCGGGAGGCTTGAACAATGAATAAGTGGAAACAGAGGGCAGGGGCGATATTGTCTGTGGCCGCCCTGTTGATATTTGGTATGCGCGTGGATGGGGCAGATGCGGCGGGCAGTGCATCCGGTACCGCAAGTAGTGCGATTAGTTCAACAGCTACACAAGGAAATAGCAGTGGTGCGCAAAATGGAGCACAGGGTTCCGGGGCAGCGCAGCCCGTGGTTACAACCACCGCAAAATCGGCCGTCTTGGCGGAACAGTCCACCGGTCGTATTTTATATGAAAATAATCCGCATGAAAAAATGTATCCCGCAAGTATTTCCAAAATCATGACAGAATTGTTGGTGCTGGAGGCCATTGAGAGCGGGAAACTGCACTTTACGGATAAAATCAGTGTCAGTGCGCATGCCTCCTCTATGGGTGGGTCGGATATTTGGCTGGAGCCCGGGGAAGTGATGAGTGTACAGGATTTGTTCAAAGCAATGGTTGTCAATTCCGCCAATGACGCCGCTGTAGCTTTGGGTGAAAAGGTAGCCGGCTCTGATCCCGCATTTGTTAATCTCATGAACCAAAAAGCCAAACAGCTGGGTATGAACGATACCAATTTCGTCAACGCAACCGGTTTGGATGCGGACAATAACCTCACGTCGGCTTATGACGTTATGCTCATGTCGCGGGAACTGCTCAAGCACCAAGAAATATTCAACTATACCACCATCTGGATGGATTCGCTGCGCGGCGGCAAGACGGCGCTGTTTAATACCAACCGGCTCATCCGGTTTTATCAAGGTGCAAACGGCCTTAAGACCGGTTCAACTGGAAAAGCGGGATATTGCCTGTCCGGTACTGCTATGCGCGACGGTATGCAGCTCATTGCCGTGGTGATGAACTGCCCGGCGCTGCAAGATCGGTTTACGTCTGCCAGTGCACTATTGGATTATGGATTTGCTAACTGGTCGCGTGTCACACCTAAAAAGCTTTCCAAACCATTGTATGTGAATGTCTTGCATGGCGCTTCGGAAAAAGTAGAGGCTGTGGCGGATGGCAGTCCTTCCGTTGTAATCGAAAAAGGAAAAGAGGGGAGTATTCAACAAAAAGTGAGCGTAGCGCCAAACGTGATGGCACCGGTAGTCAAGGGGCAGGTGCTTGGGCAAGTTACGTTCTGGATAGACGGGCAGAACGCGGGGAACGTCCCGCTGCGTGCCAAACAGGATGTGGGAAAACTGACATTTGGCGGCGCGTTCGGCCGTATTTTCTCGGCAATTTCCCAATAATATTATGAAGTTTACAGATAAAAGTAGTGTTTTTCCCCATTTTGGCTTGCAATAGGCAACGCTTTCAAGTAAAATGAAAAGGGATATACCTTCTTACCAGAAGCGGAAGGCATCTTAGCGACCACGAAAAACGTATCGTAAATAGTGAGAAACGGGCTCCAATTGATGGAAAGCCTGTTTCAAACATAGGATGGCGATTGAAGTGCTTGTATCAAGCATTCAACCATAATTATGCTCTCTGATTGGGAGCCTTATAGCATGGAGGATAGATACAAATGTCTGTTACGTTTAATGGAAAATACTTAGCTCCTTTTATCAACGCACACGAATATGATGCGTTGCAGCCGCAGGTGACTGCCTTGCACAAGGTATTGCGCGAGGGAACTGGTCTCGGCAGCGATTTCCGTGGATGGATTGAATTGCCCGAAAAATATGACCGTGAAGAATTTGCCCGTATTAAAGCCGCCGCTCAAAAGATTAAAAAAGACACGCAAGTTTTCATCGTAATTGGAATCGGTGGCTCTTATCTCGGCTCACGTGCGGTTATCGAACTGATGCACTCCCCATTCTACAATAGTCTGAAAAAAGATACGCCTGATATCTATTTTGTGGGCAACAACATTAACTCCGGTTATCTGAATGAAGTGCTTGCCCTTTGCGAAGGAAAAGATGTTTCGGTCAACATTATTTCCAAATCCGGCACCACGACCGAACCGTCCATCGCGTTTCGTGTTTTCCGTGCGCTGCTCGAAAAGAAGTATGGAAAAGACGGCTCGAAAGGCCGCATTTACGTTACAACAGATAAGGCAAAAGGTACGCTCAAAAAGCTGGCCACCGAAGAGGGCTACGAGACTTTCGTGGTTCCGGATGATATCGGTGGCCGCTATTCGGTGTTGAGTGCTGTAGGTCTGTTACCCATCGCTGCCTCCGGCGTGGATATTGATGAGTTGATGGCCGGCGCAAAAGCCGCGCAGGACGATTTGGCATCTGATGACATCGCTAAAAATGACAGCTACAAATATGCTGTTGCGCGTAATATCCTTGCACGCAGAGGCCGTGATATTGAGATCCTTGTTAGTTACGAGCCTGCCTTTGCTATGATGAACGAATGGTGGAAACAGTTGTTTGGTGAAAGCGAAGGAAAAGACAACAAGGGTCTTTATCCGGCCTCAGCCATTTTTTCTACCGACCTGCATTCTTTGGGGCAGTTTATCCAGCAGGGCAGCCGCACGATGTTCGAAACTGTCGTACATTTCGGGCAAGCCAAAACTTCGCTCACCATCGACAAATTAGACGAAGATATCGACGGGTTGAATTTTCTGGCAGGCAAAACGCTGGACTATGTGAATGACCGTGCCTTTGAGGGCACCGTGCTGGCACATACGGACGGCAATGTTCCCAACGTCGTGTTGGAAGTGCCAAAAATTGATGCACATGAAATTGGCTACCTAATCTATTTCTTCTGGAACGCATGTGCCATGTCGGGATATTTAGTGGGAATCAATCCATTTGATCAGCCCGGCGTGGAAAGCTATAAGAAAAACATGTTTGCCTTGCTCGGCAAACCGGGATATGAGAGTGAAAAAGCGGTGCTGGAAGCACGTCTTGGTCGCTGACTGACACACACAAATTGGACTTTTAAAATTTTGGAGGAACAAACGATGTTGCAGTTGATTGCGGGAAGCAAAGGTACCGGAAAAACCAAAAAAATCATGGGACTGGCAAAAGTGGCAGTCGCTCAGACGAGCGGGAAGGTTGCCTTTATTGAAAAAGGCACTGCGCTTACCTATGATCTTCCGCACGACGTCCGTCTGTTCAATACTGATGATTACGAGATTGACGGAGCGGATGCTTTTTACGGTTTTTTGGCCGGCATCGCTGCTTCTGATTATGATATGAAACACATTTATGTGGATTCTGTCGTTAAAATTGTGGGAGATAATCCCGCCTTGGTCACGGGATTTATTGACAAAGTCGATCATCTGGCCAAAAAGCAGGAAATTGAAATCGTCATGACACTTTCGCGCGACGCCAGTGAATTTCCGGCAAATATAACCCAATTCATCGTTACAAATTTAACTTGATTGACGAATATTTTCCGATTTTTTCCAGCAAAAGCACTGCGGTATAAAGCGGTGCTTTTGCTTTTTTATTTTGAGACGACTATGTGCGAAGTGTATGCGCGATAGAAAGCGTAAACGCCGAAAAACAAGCGAAAATTGGACAATAAACGAAGTGTTTTGGTTTTTTCAAGATATTTTCATATAAAGGCTTGACATCTATTGGCTGATTGCCTATACTAGATAGGCGGCTTATCCGCATCGTCGTCTGTCTGTGGTTCTTCAAATGTCCTATAGAATCCAAAGGATTGGGGCACATAGATGACGAAGGCTTTTGCAATTGTTTTTTGGATTCCGTGATGGAGAAATATAATGTTGGTTAATCTGAAAGACATATTTGCGGGAGGCTCGCCGATTGCGATTGCGTATGAGATGAATCTCTCAGATGAAGAAGTGCCAGGCGGCGGGTTCCCATTTTCCGATCCAGTGCATGTAACTGGCCGTATCGAGAACCGTGCCGGCGTGGTGATGCTTCATGCGACTGTGCAGGCCGTGCGTCATGTACGGTGCGACCGCTGCCTGTCTCCTATCCATCAGCCTATGCAGGTGGTATTTGAGAATGTTCTGGTAACAGAATCTCAGGGGGATGACAGTGATGAACTGCTGGTTTGCGCTGAGCAAACATTGGATATGGACGCATTGGCGAAAACAAATTTGTTGTTATCTTTGCCAATGAAAGAGTTGTGCCGGCCGGATTGCAAGGGACTTTGCCCAAATTGTGGGAAAAATCTCAATGAGGGACCTTGTGCCTGTAAACCGGAAGGTCACCCAGCTTTTTTGAAATTGCGGAAATTTCTGCAATAATGTGTGGCATTTCTATGCAGGCCGTGTGGATATGATTCCATGGCTTCATTTAAGTTTGTGATATGGGCTGTGCCCGTTAGGGAGGAAATCAATCATGGCAGTACCAAAAAGAAAAGTTTCGCGGGCAAGACGTGACAAACGTCGCTCGAGTGTGTGGAAATTGGTGGCCCCGGAGCTGGTCAAGTGCCCGCAGTGCGGCGAGCTGAAGATGCCTCACCGGGTCTGTGGACATTGCGGTTATTACAACGGCAAGGAAATCTTGAAAAAAGAAGCCTGAGTCCATGAATGGGGAGGGATTTATCCGGCGGATATGTCCCTCCCCATTTTTCAGTCGGGTTAGGGTTGGAGGAAACCATGGGCGCGCGAATTACCGGCGTCGAGCCGGGTAGTCCGGCGCATCAGGCGGGCCTGCGGTGCGGAGAAATCCTCTTACGCATTGGCGCGCATTCAATTCGGGATGTGCTTGACTACCAATTTTATATGACCGATGAGCTTCTGCTGCTTGAAGTCGCGGATGAAAACAATCAAGTGCGTAAAATTCAAGTCCGCAAGGAATCTTACGAGGATTTGGGGCTTTCCTTTGAGACATATTTAATGGACAAGAAGCGGGGGTGTAAAAACCACTGCGTTTTTTGTTTTATTGACCAACTTCCCAAAGGGTTACGGAAAACACTGTATTTTAAAGATGATGATGCGAGACTGTCTTTTTTGATGGGGAACTACATCACACTGACTAATTTGACACAGCAGGATGTAGATCGCATCATAGAGATGCATATCAGTCCAATCAATGTGTCGGTACACACCACCAATCCGGATTTACGTTCCCGCATGATGGGTAACCCCAAAGCAGGGGAGGCACTTCGCTTTTTGTATCAGCTGGCTGAAGCGGGCACTAAACTCAATTGTCAGCTTGTTCTTTGCCCCGGACTGAATGATGGCGAAGAATTGACGCGTTCTCTGAACGAGCTTGGCGCGCTTTTCCCATCCGTGCAAAGTGTATCAGCAGTGCCTGTTGGCATCTCCCGGTATCGGGAAGGATTGTATCCGTTGCGTTCTTTTTATTCTGCGGAGGCCCAGGCGGTTGTTACACAAATAGAGCAGTTTGGAAATTCTTTTTTCGAAAAAAATGGTACAAGGCTTGCATTTGCATCGGATGAGTTTTATATTAAAGCTAAGGTTCCTTTTCCAGATGTCTCGTTTTATGAAGATTTTCCGCAATTGGAAAATGGTGTGGGCATGGTCTCACTCTTGACTACGCAGTTTTACAAGGCCTTGAGCGCTTATGAAGGGCAGGCGCTTGCTGCACCTCGTCGTGTGACAATGGCAACGGGTGTAGCAGCGTATACGTACCTCAATGATATGGCACACAATGCTTTGGCGCACATTCCCGGACTGTCCTGTGATGTCCGGGCAATAAAAAACACCTTTTTTGGCGAAGAGATCACTGTTGCGGGGCTGATTACAGGCGGTGATCTTGTGGCGCAGCTCAAAGGGAACTTAAATTGTGACGAATTGCTTTTGCCTGGCGGGATGCTCCGCGCAGAGGGAGATCTGTTTTTGGATGGCCTTTCTCTCGCGGATGTGCAATGTGCACTGGGGGTAAAAGTGAGAGTAGTAGAGAACGACGGATACGCCGTTCTGGATGCGTTGACGGGAGAGTGAGATGGGCAGACCAATCGTAGCGATCGTAGGCAGGCCAAATGTGGGCAAATCTACGCTTTTCAATAAACTGGCGGGTAGGCGGATCTCCATTGTGGAAGATACGCCGGGCGTGACGCGCGACCGGATTTATGCCCCTTGCGAATGGTGCGGGCATACATTTTTGCTTGCAGACACCGGCGGTATTGAAATGCATTCGGATGATATTTTTCTGTCCGGTATCCGCGAGCAGGCAAAATTGGCCATTGAGACGGCGGATGTTATCATCTTTGTAACAGATCTGCGCAGCGGCTTGACCGCGCAGGACAACGAGATTGCCGACATGCTGCGCCGTAGTCACCGCCCGGTGGTGCTCTGTGTGAACAAGGCGGATACGGTGGGAGATATGCCTGCTGACGTCTATGAATTTTACAATCTGGGCCTTGGCGATCCTTTTCCTGTTTCTTCTGTGCACGGGCATGGCACAGGTGACATGCTTGACCATGTGGTCGAATTGTTACCACAAGCAACTGATGAAGAAGACAAAGACGCTGTGCGTGTCGCTGTGATTGGGAAACCAAACGCGGGGAAATCTTCATTGATTAACCAAATCGCAGGTGAAGCACGGATGCTGGTGTCTGATATTCCCGGCACGACGCGTGATGCGGTTGATTCCCGCATAGAGAACGAATATGGAACATTTATATTTGTAGACACCGCGGGTATCCGCCGCCACAGTAAAGTGAAGGAATCCGTCGAGCGTTATAGTGTAATGCGTGCTTTTTCTGCGGTGGAGCGTGCGGATGTCTGCGTGATGCTGATTGACGCTACTACGGGCTTTACAGAACAAGATTCGAAAATTGCCGGGTATGCCCATGAGCAAGGAAAAGCATCAATTATTGTCGTCAACAAATGGGATCTGATTGTTAAATCTGAAAAAACCATGGATGAGTACCGCCGAAAATTGGAACAGGATTTTAGCTTTATGGCATACGCACCAATGCTGTTCCTCTCCGCCAAAACGGGCAAAAATGTTTCTAAATTGTTTGAAATGGTGCAGCAGGTGCGCGCTGCGTATGAGAAGCGTATTCCGACAGGCCAACTTAACGACGTGCTGGCAGATGCAGTGGCCCGTGTGCAACCGCCTACAGACAAGGGGAAGCGTCTAAAGATCCTGTATATGACACAGCCGTCGGCTTGTCCGCCTACTTTTGTGGTGTTTGTTAATCGCGCGGCTCTTTTCCATTTTTCATATCAGCGCTACCTTGAAAACCGCATTCGCGAGACATTTAAGTTGGAAGGCACACCTATTCGGTTTATTGTACGTGAGAGGGATAGAGAAAAAACATAAAGAGGAATACACCGCTGCTCATAGTGGTCTGTTTTTCAAAATTGGAGGAGGAATTTGCTTGACAACACCGGAAATATTGCTTCCGCTTTTTCTGGTCGCCATTGCCGCCTATTTGATTGGCAGCGTTAGTTTCTCCATTATTTTCACGCGCCTATTCACTGGGGTAGATGTTCGAAATCAAGGGAGCGGAAATGCAGGAGCAACGAATGTGCTTCGTGCAGCTGGAAAAATTCCTGCTTTTTTAACATTTGCAGGTGATTTTTTAAAATGCGTGGCAGCAACGCTGCTCGCACAGTTTATCTTGGTTTTATTTGGCGGTGCGATTCTGGATACCATGCTTATTCCGTATCTTGCCGGGGTGTTTTGCATATTAGGTCATATTTATCCAATATTCTTTGGCTTCCGGGGAGGAAAAGCGGTGGCCTCGACGGCTGCGCTTGTTCTCATGGTCGACTGGCGCATATTTGTGTTGGCCGTTATCATCTTTGCCATCGTTTTTGCGTGTACACATATTGTGTCTCTTTCCAGTATCGTTGCGGCTATTTCGGTGCCGTTTTCTACGTATGTGATTGCCAGCATACGGAATCAGCGCTTTGTATGGTTGGATACGCTTTGCGCCGTAGTGGTGGCGGGTATTTTGATCTATAAACACCGTGCCAACATTCAGAGATTGCGCAATGGAACAGAGCCTCGAATCGGCGGGAAAAAGTGACAACGCAAGGGGGAAACAGTTATGGCGCGTATTGCTGTATACGGTGCGGGCGGCTGGGGGACGGCTTTGGCAATTATGCTGACGAAAGCAGGCCATGCAGTCACTCTTTGGTCTGCGCACGCCTCCACACTGGAGCGGCTTCAACGTGATGGACAAAACAGGAAGCTGCTCCCCGGTGCCCTTTTACCTTCAGAGTTGGCTTATTCCAATGCAGATACAGTTGCTTCTACTGCCGATTTCACCATTTTGGCAGTTCCGTCCTTTGCAGTGCGGGAGACAGCTCGCCGCCTTTGTGATGTGCTGAAAGACGGCGCGGTTGTTGTCAATGTCGCCAAAGGGTTTGAGGAAATCTCGTTAAAGCGTCCGTCTGAGGTGATTGCCGACGAATTGCCAAATGCAAAAGTTGTGACATTATCGGGGCCATCCCACGCCGAGGAGGTCTCCCGTGGTGTTCCTACAACCGTGGTGGCCGCGTCACAATGGAAGGAAGCTGCCATCGCGGTGCAGGATGCGTTTATGAATCCGGTTTTCCGTATTTACGTCAATCCCGATATCGTTGGAGTAGAAATCGGCGGGGCCACAAAGAATGTAATCGCGTTGGCGGCGGGCATTTGTGACGGTCTGCATCTGGGGGACAACCCCAAGGCTGCGCTGATGACGCGAGGGATCACGGAAATGGCGCGGCTGGGTGTGCGCCTTGGCGGCAGTGCTCCTACCTTTGCGGGTCTGGCGGGTATCGGAGATTTGATCGTGACCTGTGCGAGCGAGCACAGCCGCAACCGTAGAGCGGGTATCTATATCGCACAGGGGATGACCGCAAAAGAAGCCGTTGAGAAAGTTGGCATGACGGTAGAAGGATATACAGCTGCGCATACTGTCTATGTATTGGCTGAACGCAACGCCGTAGATATGCCGATTGTGACGGAATGTTATCGAGTGCTTTATGAGCAGAAGGACCCACTTACAGCGATCTCTGATTTGATGCAACGACAAAAAAAGCATGAGATTGAAGATGTCTGGCTCAAAGGTGCGGTTTGGTAACGCAAAGGAGTCATTCCACTGAGAAACCCCATATGGTGCCAAAGACTGGTTGGCATCATATGGGGTTTTTTGCACAGTCAGGGTCGTGCGATCTAACGATTGCCAGAAGAAACAGTGGACTGTGTGCTGCCTATTGGATCTTTCTGCTTATACAAACGATACAAATTCGAAAAGTCCACCAGTTGGGTGGTATATGCTTCTTCAAGCGTATAGACCAGATTATCCTTTACCAAATACAACCCGGTGGGGGAGGGGCGGTAAAGGCGATCACTTTCAAAAAGATACTTACCTAAAACAACGTATTGCCGCGCAGGTTCGGTTTCAATCAAGTTGGCTTGCATACGGTACAAGTGGTAACCATCCACAGCACCTTCGTATAAGAAAGAATTTGAATCAACAGAAAGCGGCAGCTTGCTTCCATAAAGAGCATTGCACATATTTAAAAATGCCTGCTTGTCGTCATTTAAAAAATTGATATTTTGCGGGATATTGATTGGCGTATCTGCACGGTTTGAGGGAGAAAGTGCGTTTCTTTTCAGTGCGGGAAAAAAATTGCTGAAATTGACCATAAGGATCGCTAAAAGCAAGGCGGAAAGGATTGCAGTTCCCACCAAATGGTAAACACGGGCGGATTTCATTTTTAATAACCTGCTTTCAAAAAATCAGGAAGACAAACGTGTGACAAGCCCTATAATCAAAATCAGCAAAGTTCCTCCAGTGATGATCGTGGAAAGGATGCATAGCAACCGCGCCATATGCAGATTTTGTTTCTTCTCTGCCCCTGCGTGTGCGTGTGCGGCATAAAGTGAGGCTACAACAGCAAGCGGAGCGCCTAATGGATTTAGAAAGAAAAATAAAATTAAGCTCCAGACGAAAAAAGGAATAGCGGGAGACGACGTATTAGGAGCAGGAGAAAACGACAACGTCGGAATCACTTCCGATTTGGATGTGTATGAGCATTCTGCTGCCGCTGCGCGTAAATCCAACCCACATGTTGTGCAAAAATTTTGGTAAGGCTGTGTGGCGGCGCCACAGTGAGGACAACGGTTCATGCAATCCCTCCGTACTGAGCAATGGACAATCACTAAAATCTCTATATAGTTTACAGCAACCGGAGGATTCCGTCAAGGAAGCGAAACAACGTTGCGGCTATTGCTTATATACCAAAATAAATAAGAGAACCTGTCATCTGTTCGACAGGTTCTCTTATTTTGCATGTAAGTGTTAAACCGCTTATCTGTTTTCGCGCTTACCGCAGTTGCAATCCGGCTGCCCGGCTTCCAGGTCGGAAAACCGGGGCGGGAAAAATTCATCCACAGGGAAATGCAGGCTTTGGAAAAGCTCACAGGGATCGCCGGGAGAAGATGTAGTGCATTCTTTATCCGGCACACAAAAGTCATAAGCAGGAATCAACAGCTGCACGTTGCGCTCCAATTTGATGATGGAGAACAGGCCCAGTGTGACCAGCACGACTCGGGTTGGTAAAACACAACCCATGCTGCCTTCTATGTTGTCCGCAAAGATTTCGGGAACATCCGTGCCATTTTCCGCAGTGCAGTCGCGGTCTACCAATCTGGCCGCGAGAAAGATGGGGTCAACAGCCTCGCAAATGGCGCGCGGCGTGTTGCTGGTGGGACGGTTTTGGTCGTCGTCGCTACCCTGTTCGTAATCGGAGCTAAAGATTTTGATGTTACCTTCGCTACCAAACAGGATGACTTTTTTGTTGAAACTCGCGAAGCCGGTTACCACTTCGGATTTACCGCCAGAGCGGCAATTAGGTGTTTTATAAAGTTCCACCGTTACCCGAAAAATAAATGTGATGTCCACCGAGTAGAAACCTCGGTTGAACTGCACCGGTTCCACATCCAGAAACACGCGGCACAACTCCGCGCAGCGACCTTTTACAGTCGCAGCATTGTTTACGGCTTCCTGCGCTTCGTCGGGAAAGTAGACCCGTAGGTCTTCGAAGCAATCTTTGTCATAAGAATAAGCAGGCTATAGGATATAGGGAGACACAGACCACATGCGTCTTTACAGAACCGAGCATGCACATTATTCCCTACGCAGTTCTATTTCGATGGAAAAATCCTTGGGGGAAGCATCCTTGGTTTTAAAATAATATGCCCGAGATACGACCTTTTTTAGCAATTGATTTTTTATATCGGGTGTGGAATCCCAATAGACTTGCAAGACATAGCGAATCTGCGGAATTAAAATTTTGGCGCGACTACACTTGGATGTGAGCTCCATTTCCGTGGTTTGTATATCCTTGAAAAGACCCTCGATATGCATAGAAAGCAGCTTTTCTCGTTCATTAAAAACGGATATGGTATAAATCTCTTGTTCAAGCAGATCGTATAGGCGTTTGCGCTGTTTGGTGAGTTTGGAATACTCTGATTTCATGTTTTCGAGAATGGTGTGCGTCTGTGAGATATCTGAGTCGAAATCTTGAGCGGTTTGTGCAATTTCAAGTTGCTGTAATTTTAACTCAAGTTCGTGCATAAATGACTGCTCCACATAATCCGCACGGGAGGATTTTACGCAGCCTGTTGTTGGGCAGAGGATATGGTCGGTCTGATATTTTCGTTTTCCGTATGGGCGTCTAGTCATTGCATGGCCGCATTGACGGCAGATAAGGATGCCAGAGAGCGGATTCATGATTTTATTTGGCTCACGATATGGTGGGTGATACCGACCGGATAGGATCATGTTGGCCTCATTGTAAATGTTCTCGTCAATGATAGCGGGATGCAAGCCATCAAACATCAGCCACTGTTCCCGTGGGAGATAGATTATTTTATTTTTATCCCCCAACTTCTTGGGCCGAATGTGTTTTTTCTGACCCCATACGATCTTACCAATATAGGTGGGATTCATAATGATTTTTCGAACGGTATTCCTACTAAAATCGTTGCCGCGCGGTGCCTTTATCCCCATGGCTGTTAGTTTATGGCAGATTTCCGGACAACCATCGCCGGCAACGTACCATTTGAATATTAGCTTGACATATTCAGATTCTTTTGGGTCTGGGGCCAGGGTCGGAATTTTATCTTTGTAGACGCGAATATACCCAAATGGCACGTTGGACACATATCCGCCTTTTTCAAGTGTCATATGAATACCACGATTTAAGCGCTTTTTAATAATTTTGAGCTCTTGCCGCGCCATGAAGGTTTTGAATTCACTTTGTGTTTCATCCAGTTCGTTGTTCAGATCGTACACTTTATCGGGCGTAATTATGACCGTTTCACTGTCTTTCAGTGTTTCAAGGATTAAACCCTGCTCCTTCATGTTTCCGCGTCCCAGACGGTCAATGTCCATGCAGAGGATGCCGGTATATTTGCCGCCCTCTATATCATGCAGTAATTCCACCATGCGCGGACGGGCAAAAAGGCTATCGCCACTGACTACCTCATCATAAATACGCACAACATTAACATGGTGCTCAACAGCGTATTTTGTCAGCTGAGCCTTGTGTCGGGCGAGAACAATTTCTGTGTCTTCACCTTCTTCGGCACGGCTCTTGCGTAGGTACATGGCAACGTGAAGAAAAAACGGATTGGATTCCTGCATCTGAGTCCCCTTTGTCTTATAACGTACTGGAAGCAAGGCGCACAAAATGACAGATAGAGTAAGATAAAGTTCGCAATTTATAGATGGTGTTTTTTACCCAGAATCCCAGCCCCAATTCAATATGCATGGGTTGTTCCGCGTTTCCACGAGGGCGTCATCCTTGGCATTTTTCAGTCTATTCTCTCATTTCTTATGGCTTTTGGGACATATCTATGCATGTGTATGTTTAACAATTACAAAAAGAACCCCATTTCAGATAGATGGCAGTCGCATCTGAAATGGGGTAAAATAGAGAAATATGACAATTTTGAAGAGCGTACTTATTTGCCGGAATCCTTTTCCTGCAGGGCTTTTGGAGTAACAGGCTGATAAGAAAGGCCTCCGGAAACAGAACCTGCACCAAATTTCGCCACTTTTTCAGCAACAGTGGCTATTGTTTTCAATAGTTCTTTTTTCATTTAACATTTCCTTTCTGTCGTCCAAAATACAATAATATTGCAACTACAAATGTAGTAGTGGCAGCAACATAAAATAGCAATACAAATCTATCTAACAGAATTCCGCCACAAATAATTGCGGTACATTGAATTGTTATAATTGATCTTGAAATTTTCTTGTTTTTCAAGACTTGCTTATTAGTCAAAGGA
>NZ_JBDNLG010000060.1:0-17752 GCF_047718355.1 Ethanoligenens sp. | reverse complement strand
CCGGAGGACCCGCCGCCGGAGCTGCTCGCCCCACCTCCAGTTCCACCCCCACCTCCGCTGTCCGAAGAAGATGAGCCTCCTGCACTCGATGAGGAGACACTGCCGGCAGAGGAAGACGTACTGCCTTTATTGGGATACGCGCCGGGCGAACTGCCTGCATCGTTGTAAATGTTGCCACCCGGCGTGTACTTCCGGTGGATAAGGGTCGGCATGAAAATCATGTCGCTCTTCGTTGAAATCCTTTCCATCACTTCCCCAAGCTGCATATCCATGATTTTAGAATTATAAATTTCATTGAGCGCCACCTGTTCCAAATTCTTTGCCGTGATGACGCCATTGGCATTTTTCGCTGTGAGAATATCGGCCGCGCGGCCTTCCGCCATGAACACGCGCTGCCCCATGCGCAGCTCGTGGTTACGCGAAAAAAAGTCCATGAGTGGCGTAAGCCCCTTACGGCAGACCGCAGAACCAATCACAAGTACGCGCTCATTGGAATAATACAGCCGTTTACCCGTCTGCACGGTGGCGTTTCGGGAACAATCGAACAGGTTCGAACCGCTGGTCTGCAAAATGTCGACCGCCTCGCCGCCCGCTCCGGTTTGCATCTGAAAAATCTGATAGGTCGCCTGATATTCCCCATCTGGGAGCAGGTCCACCCCCAACCCTTCCACGATATCCATATCTTTCAGTTCTCTGGATGTCGTACATCCTGTAAGCGCCACCATGGCGCTCAATGATACAGCCAACATCAATTTAGGCCATCCCATGTTCCGCTCTCCTTCCGCGCACGATACAGTCTCCTATCAAAAGAACCAGCGGCAAAACAATCGTGACGAACAGGTTAATGGCCGCCCAATACCAATTGAGGGTGATTGCATGGGCCAAAGCCTCATTGCCCTGCAAAATATAGACCGCCACCGTATTCAAGAGGCCAACGATAATCACTCTGACTGTCCTGTGCTTGTTGAACCCCATTTTTTCCAGGCATTGCACCTGCAAACAGGTGAACAGGGCAACGGTCAACACCGTATTCAACATCCATGACATGGCGTAAAGCGGATCAAGCCGGTCAAACGCACTTACGGACGATTGTGCCGCGAGAGACTGTAACGGGAACATCTGATTGGCGCCGAATGGCCCCAGCACCACAACGCACAGTGTGAAAAGCACAAACACCATCAAGAATGTAAGCAGGTTCCACTTTGCGAAAACTTTGCCCAGCCGCACGCCGCTTTTGAGAAACGGCGCGCAGAAAGCCAACGCGACAATCTGCATGTCCTGATTGAACTGAGAAAGCAACTCGTGCAAAAATATACCGGGGCCATTAAAGAACAACGGGAACAGAAAACGGGCCCCAATGGATGGTCGGACAGACGGAATCAGCGTAACAACGAGAACAATCATAACCAAGGCATAGATGGCAAAAATGATTGTGCCAAAGCGCATGATGCTCTCAAATCCTTTGCACACCATATAGACCGTGATAGCCAGAAGCGGGAGCATAATGGCATATGTTTTGGCCTCTGACACAACTGCATCCACATAGTAATTTCGAAACACGATCTGCGTGAGTACCGCGTTGCATCCAAAAAAGAGAAAATAGACGATCCCTGTCACGGCACCCGCGCCACGGCCAAAAATATTGACTGCGCATTCCACCGGGTCTTTTCCTCGATGCCGCTTTAGAAGTGCAAGCAGCGGGAGGGCGATCACAAAGTTCATCGCAAAAGCGACCAGAACAGCCGGAAGGATATCCTGTATGGAGCGACCCGCGTGCAACGCAAGAAAATGCACCGTGGAATATAACAAGTGGGTAATCACCAACGCGGCAATGACCTGTCCCGGTGACACATAGCTCTGTTTTTCCATACCGTCTCCCCTTATTACTGCGTATTCGAGCCGGTATAATCCTGTGCCCGATGCGCTTTCCTGTTCAAAACATTCCAGGGTGCACGGAAGATTGTGTCCCGCACGGCAAACAGGTCAAACGGAGCCAAAGGCGCCATATACGGTATATCGTACGCCTTGTTGCCGCACATCATCACCAGGAAAAAGGACGAGCCAATCACAATGCCATAAAAACCCGCCATCCCCGCCAACAGGATAAACGCAAACCGCATGATGATGCTCGGTTCATACAAAGTTGGCACCACAAGGGAAGTCGTTGCCGTAAGCGAGACGACGATGACCATCGGCGCGCCGATCAACCCGGCCGATACGGCCGCCTGCCCGATCAGGAACGCACCCACGATATTGAGTGCCGAACCAAGCTGCCTGGGCGCGCGCAGCCCCGCCTCCCGCAGCACCTCATAAATCACCTGCATGAAAAGAGCCTCAAAAACGAGAGAGAACGGCGTGTTTTGTTCAGACTGCGCCAGCGTGAACAAAAGCTGCGTGGGCAGCAGTTCCTGATGGAAACTGCCGACCGCCACATACATTCCGGGCAAAAAAACCGAGATATAAAACGAGAGATACTTTAATATACGGGTAAATGTACCATAATAAAAACTGGTTGCGTAGTCGTCCACACTTGTGAAATTATCCGCAAACAGATGCGGTGCAAAAATAGCCATGGGGGTTCCATCCACGAGAATGCCCACCCGTCCTTCACTGAGCTTCGCGCAAAGAGTATCCGGCCGTTCTGTGTACCCCACTGTGGAAAACAAGGTGATTTTTTCCTCAAAAAACGGCTGAATCATGCCGGAGGCCAGCACCGTCTCCATATCGATGTGCTGTAGGCGATCCCTAATCTTTGACAAAACAGAATCTGCTACCGCACCCTTGATATACGCCAAACAGACCTCTGTCTTACTTTCCCGTCCCAGCACATACGTTTCAAATTTAAGATTTGTTGTTTTCATGCGGCGGCGCATCATCATAATGTTAATACGCAAAGCCTCCACAAACCCTTCACGCGAGCCACGAAGGACACGGTCAATATTGGGTTCATCGATCCCTCTGATCTTGAAGCCTTGCAGCCCAAAAACCATTGCTTTTGGATAGCCGTCGATAAGCAGCACCGCAAAACCCGACATCATCAACCAAAGCAGTTCTTCCAGGTTAAACACTTCGCGCTGGTCGGTGGAGGAAAGCACATAATCACGTACCCATGTATAAAACGGTTCTCCTTCTGCGAGTCCCGCTGGTCTCTCTGCCTTGGCTAACGGAACGAGCACGCTCTCGGACAATACCATTTTATCAACCATGTTGTCGATATACATCATTTCACAGGGGTGTCCGCAAAACACCAGCTTTTTATGAACATAGTCGGCGGTATCCGCCAAACTTCCATTAAAATATACCATATTGTCGGTCAACGACGCATATACCGGTGTGTAAGTCTGCGTCTGGTCACCAATCCCTTTGGCAGCCTGCGTCTGCCGCCAAATATTGATTTTTGTCCACCAATCTTTTAGCATTCCGTCCGCCTTTCCGGCAAATCCCTGCCCACGTTCTCTTAGATGGTATAACCATCCAAATGGAATTTTATGCACGGCGGCACGACAGAAAAACCGGCCTCCCAATCATGGGAAGCCGGTTTCTTGCATCAAGGTCCAAATGGTACGGGCGGTTTAAAACGCCAGTTGATCTTGGACATATTTTTTAAGTGCGTCGATTGAAATACGTTCCTGTTTCATGGAGTCCCGGTCGCGTACCGTCACGCAGCCATCACTCTGAGAGTCAAAATCGTACGTGATACAAAGCGGTGTACCAATCTCATCCTGCCTGCGATAGCGTTTCCCAATCGAACCGGAATCGTCATATTCCGTAGAAAAATATTTACTGAGTTCCTGATAGATCAGCAGCGCCGAGTCACTCAATTTTTTCGAGAGCGGCAGCACAGCGGCTTTATACGGCGCCAGCGCCGGATGCAGGTGTAGAACTGTGCGTACCTCTTTTTCGTTAACAACTTCTTCATCATACGCGTTCACCAAGAACGCCAGCGCCACGCGGTCGGCACCCAAAGACGGTTCAATGACAAAAGGCACATACCGCTCGTTGGTCTCCGGATCAAAATAATCAAGGTCTTTTCCGCTTTGCCTGATGTGGGCTTTCAAATCATAATCCGTGCGGTCGGCAATGCCCCAAAGTTCGCCCCAGCCAAACGGGAAATGAAATTCGATATCGGTGGTCGCCTTGGAGTAAAAACTCAATTCCTTTTCATCATGGTCGCGCAAACGAATGCTATCTTTTGTCAATCCCAAGGACAGCAGCCAGTTTTCACAGGTATCTTTCCAATAATGGAACCAGTCCAAATCAGTACCCGGTTTGCAAAAGAATTCCAGCTCCATTTGCTCAAACTCACGGATACGAAATGTGAAGTTGCCCGGTGTAATCTCGTTACGGAACGATTTCCCAATCTGCCCAATGCCAAAAGGCACTTTCCGGCGGGATGTGCGCTGCACGTTTAAAAAGTTGACGAAGATCCCCTGTGCGGTTTCCGGACGCAGATAGAGTTGTGCTTTGGCATCCTCCGTCACACCCTGAAACGTGCGGAACATCAGATTAAAATTGCGAATATCGGTAAAGTTGGTTGAGCCGCAGACCGGGCATTTGATACCGCGCTGCTCAATAAACTCCTGCATCTGCTCAAAACTCCAGCCATTCGGGGAAACGCCGGCCGCGTCTTCAATGAGCTTATCTGCACGGTGGCGGGTCTTGCAATCTTTGCAATCCATGAGTGGATCGGAAAAATTGCCGACATGACCGGTCGCCACCCACACCTGCGGGTTCATTAGGATGGCGCTATCCAGCCCGACATTGTAGGGGGATTCCTGAATGAATTTTTTCCACCATGCGCGCTTGACGTTGTTTTTAAACTCCACACCAAGCGGACCATAATCCCATGTATTGGCCAGACCGCCATAGATCTCCGAGCCTGCATAAATATAGCCTCTGCCTTTGCAGAGCGCCACGAGTTTTTCCATGCTTTTTTCGCTATTCGCCAGCATTCTTAAAGCCTCCAAAAAAATGTGGGCCGCCAAAGCCGCCCCGTGCACTACGCATATTCGATAACTCCATCAATCCGTTTACACGCTGCCCACCTGGTGCAACCGCAGCTTCCCCTTGTGCTGCGCGCAAGTGATTGACTTCCGCCTGTTCATACATCTTATATAGTTTAACAACCCACCGGTGCAAAGTCAAGAAAATCCTATTTTCCCGCAGTGGATTCCAGCTGCGTCACATCAAGTACCTGATCGGCTGTCAAGTTGGAAAGACTCTTGTAAATACTGATGACCACCCGACGGTTCCTTGCTTTGTTTGCGGCTGTATCATTGGGCGCGATGGGCACCGTGTCCGCCCGCCCCATAGCCGCAATCTTCTTGTCGTCTAAGCCCCTTGTAATCAATGCGCGTTCCACATTATCCGCTCTGGATGAGCTAAGATCGATATTATCTTGAAATTGTGCGTTGTGGATGGTGTCGGAGTCCGTGTGCCCTTCCACTATAATCAACGCGTAATCCACTTGCTTGAGTGCGTCCCCAATCTTCAACACCAGATTCTGCCCCGCCGGATTCATCACCGCAGAACCTGGTGCGTAAAGTGTATTATCTTTCAATGTGATTACCAGTCCCTTGGATGTTGATGATAAATCCACATTGTTTTGCAGGTTTGCCTGCGACACCATCTTTGCCACTTGATCGTACAGTGCAGACCAGTCCTGCGTCGCCGCCGACACACTGGAGGAGGTTGCCGAAGTACTCGCGCCATCATTGGTACTGGTTGTTTTCTGTGACACCGGACTTTGTTGGGCCGCCTGCTGTGACGCATTGAACCCTTTGCGAATGGATTCCGCCACTTGAGTGGCTTTTTGCACATCGGTTTTACTCATAGCATACAGAATGATGAAAAGTATAAGCAATAGGTTCATCAAGTCCGAATACGGTAACAGCCATCTTTCAGAATTATCTTTTTCCGGCGGTCTTTTCATGAACGGTTCTCCTTATAAAAACAGCGCGGACCCACCGTTGCCCACGCCATGTGACATTCCATTCCGCCCCACTGCGCGGTCAATCAGGCTTCCGTCCCCACCGGCTGCCCTTTTTCTGCTTTCGCGCTTTTTTTGCCCACTTCTCCGACCTTTGCGTACAGCCTGTCTTTCAGGCGCGAGGATGGCTCGCCGGATTGGATTGCCAGCAAGCCTTCCATCATAATCTCCTGATGTTCCGCTTCATGCATGGCCGTTACCTTCATCTGGTTGCCCAGCGGCAGCCAGACGAGATTCCCGATGCCCACGCCATACATTGTGGCAATAAAAGCGCCCGCAATCTCCGTGCCGATATGACTGGTGTCGCTGCCCATATGCCCCAGCACTGTTGTCATACCCATAACCGTGCCCAAAACACCCATTGTCGGGGATGTGCCGCCCATTCCCTCTAATACTTTTGCGGCATCTTCAACTTTTTTGAAATTGGCTTCAATCTCGTTGTTGAGCAGCTGCTTAAGAAATTCCGGGTCAGCGCCGTCGGCAATATATCCAAGTCCTTTTTTAATGAAAGGGTCCTTGATCTTATCCGCTTCGCTCTCCAGCGAGAGCAGGCCGTCGCGCCGGGCTTTGTTGGCGACCTCACACATCATCTCAATCAATTGGGGATAATCGTGCTTTTTCTGAAACATCATAGCTTTGAACGCACCGGGGATTTTTTTGATATTGCTAATAGGAAAGCTGATGAACGCGGTGCCAATCGTGCCGCCAACCACGATCATAAAAGCCGGCAGCTTCAACAGGTTTGCAAGCGCCCCGCCCTCACTGACAAAACCGAACAGAACCCCGCCAAATGCAATAACCAGACCAATCAATAACGTGATGTTCATAAAAAGCTCCAATCCGCCGTTTCGCTTGGGATCGTGTGCGAAACCCCGACGGCGTTCTATACAATCTTTTAAACTTTTTCAAGCGGCAAATCCACCGGCCGGTTCTCCAGCGCATACTGGTAAAGGCTATGCTGATCGCTCTGACAAGCAGCGCGCCAAGCCGCATTTACCGTTTCCGGTCCATCAGCTGCCCCTGCGATAAATTCAGCTGATGGCTCTCATATCGGAGCAGGCCCTTCACTTTCGCTTCATACTGTCCAATATCTTTTTGGTACTGTGCCAGAAGTGCCTGCGCATCCGCACAGACCTGTTTGTCCAGCGCCATAGCCCGCACAAGCAACGCTTTGTCCGCCAACGAAATATCAGTACCCGGAAGCGCCAACCGCTCCAGGCAAGCCTGCCTTTTTTCAATTGCCAGACCCAAAAGCGTCATATCCTCGCGGCGAATCGCTTCTGCCATCTGCTCCGTGGTATCCCACACAATGCTGCAATCGGTTTGTTTCATGACTTAACACCTGCACAGACATACAGCACTGCCGGCGGACTACCCGCCCCCATGCAGTTACGCCTGAATCTTTTTGTAATTTTTTACGGCCTGTTCCCAAGTGTCACGCAATTCGCCCAACATACCGGCCACAACATCCAGTGCCGCCTTATCCTTGGCAAGGTTCGCTTTGAAGAGCTTTTTCTGCATGTATGCATAAAGAGTGTGCAGCTGCTGTGCAATTTCAAACTGCATATCCAACGCACCATCGAGCCCGGCTAATATCTTCTGCGCTTTTAAGACGCTGTTGTTTGCCTGTTCATAATTTTTTCCATCGATATATGCCTGCGCGCGCTTAAGCGAAAGGGACGCATCCCCATAGCAACGACCCACCAGTTCATACTGGCTGCTCGTTTCCAGCGCCTGATTTTTATAATACTGATATGGATTAAATGCCATTGTTTTCAACTCCCGCTACTGCTTGACAAAGAAGCCAATACCCCGCTCTGGGAATTCATTTTTGCCATAAAGGATTCCAACGTGGAAAATTTCGCATACAGCGCATTCTTTTTGTCGGTCATTTTTGTGTTAAGGGCTGTGATTTGGCTGTTCATGTCTGTAATCTGATCGTAAATTGAATTCAGCTGGTTTCCGTCAGAAGAGCTGCCCAGCAAAGAGATCAGCTGGCCCTGCACGCTGGACGTACTGCCGGTGGTCGTGTAATCGTTGATAATATCCTGTAAGCGGTAAGCAAGCCCTTCTGAATTTTTGCGAAAAGTCTGGCGGTTTTCCGTGGTACCATTCGCCGTTGTCACCGTTGCGGTGTCATTGATGACATAGGGCGAATTGGATTGCATCGTGAACAGATCCTGCACCTGCTGCGGATTGGTTTGCAGCATACTCACCAACGTATCAGTGCTCCCATTATCAAAGGTCAACTGGCCGGGGGTTGAGTCGTCGTCACCCGTGTCCACAGTGCTCTCACGAATGCCCAGATTGGCAAGTGAAATCGTTGTGCCGTCGGACGTGGTTACGGAAGCGCTGATCATATCACGCAGTTGCTGCTGCAAACCATTCAAGGTATCGTCATTGAACAGGACGCCCGCCGACGCTTTTGCGTTCCAATTGGCAATATCCGTATCGGACATGCTGCTCTTCTGCGAATCGGTCAAAGGTTTGTAGTCCGCATCCGGTTTGGTGTTGGTGTAGGTGGTGATTGTGGCAAGCAGCACATTGTACGCCGTTACAAAACCTTGGACACTCTTGACCGCTGTACTGGTATCCTGCGTAAACGAGATTTTCGCCGTCGTCGCGCCGGAGACTGTGCCGTTGATGGTATAATTCACATTATCCAGCGTGAATGAATTGGAACTGCGCGCCATCCGTGTGTTCCCGCCGTCTATGGAAAAGAGCGCGTCCTGTCCGCCGGTGACACCGGTGACGGCATTGCCCTGCATCGCTGCCGTCGTTTCGCCTGAGGCCTGTGCAGCGGAGAAGCCCAGTGCTCCCAAAAACGCTGTGCTGATGTCGTTGGACGTTGTCGGGTCAGTCGCCGCTCCGCTCCCCAAAGAAAAGTTAGACGCTGCACCGGAGCTTGAGGCTGTCGCCGTCATTGCTCCCGTCGTGGAAGAATAGGCAAGTGTAACGCCCGTACCCGCCGCGTTGATTGTCTGGAGCGCCTTGAAAATGGAATCGCTCCCATTTAAGGTCACCGATTGACCGTTGATTTGCACACTGTATTGGGAACTGCTGTCCAGTGTCACGCCTGCATTAGACAGCAGTTGTGCAACCGTCAGATTGCGATTGAGGCGGTTGTTGGCAGCCGACGTACTTCCGGTCAAAGCATTCAGCCCCGTCGTGTTCGTAGTGATGTTGCCGGTGCTATCCGTGGTTGTCAGTCCAGATACGGTGAATGCTGTGTTGTAGGTTGTGCTGTTCCCTGACGCATCCGTATATGCGCCGGGAGAAAACACCGCATAGCCGCTGCTGTTCAGACTGACGGTTACCCGCGGACCATTTGCACTCGCTGCGCTGCTGTCCCATCCAAAAGCGCTGTTGATCTCGCCTTGCAGCGCTTTTGCCACGTCTCCGCCGTTGGTCGAAACATCACTGGCTGTCAGCGTAATTGATTTCGTCACGCCGTCCACTGTGAAGTTGAATGCGTTCCCCTCAAGAGCCGTCACATTTGAGGAATTAGTCAGATCCACCTGCCCTGTGATCACATTATTGGCAGATGAGGTGGTAATGGCTGCGGTTGTTGCGTTCTGGTATACAGTCATGCTTCTGGGGGTACCGGTAGCGCCTTGCTGTGCCACCGCCGTAACGGCGGGATTGTCGCTGGACGCCATATAGGTTTGCAGCGCATTGTTGCCGGTAATGCTGCCGGAACCGGAAAGCGCCAAGTATGCGCTGTTGAATGTATTGAGCGCGGTCACCACTGTCTGGTAATCGGTCTGCTGCCATTGCAGGGTCTGTTTTTTCTGGTTGGCCTGATCGATCTGCTGCTGCACATCGGTGGTCATGCCCGTAACCATGCTGTCCACGTCCAGTCCCGACGCCAATCCAAAAATATGCCCGTTGTAAATATTGGTCGTACTGGAACTGGAGTTGGAGTTGGAGCTGCTGCTCGGAGATGTCAAACCGGAAATAGTGGACATATAAACCTCACACTCCTTTCAAACGATACCATATGGAACATGGCAAACCTGACGGAGAACAACCGTTCCAATATTGTGTCGATCCTAAAACATCAATGGTGTACATGCCTGTGCACTGGCTGGCACGCCAACCAAATGCAGGCTAAATTTTTCTATCTAAGCGACCGCCCGCCGCCGTCTGCATCGCATCCACCAGCTTGACCATTTTTTCCGAAGGGATCTCATCCAGCACCTTACCCGTCTCGGTATCTACAATTTGAAGAATCACCGTGTGCGGCTGTTCAAGAATCGTATACTGGATATGGCGCTGGTTCTGCTGCGCGGCGCGGTTGAGATGGTCCAGTTGTTCCTCAACCCGTTTGGTCGCACGTCGCCCGGCATTGTTTTGCCCTTCTGTCCCGTTGTCGTCCGTATTGCTTTTTTTCTGCCCGTAAATTTCGGTGTTTACGGCAGGCGTTCCGGCAACAACCGGTGGTTGCGGAACATCAGTCACTTGCAGGGAATGAATGTTGTCGATCTGCATGGCGGTCATCCTCTCCTAATTGCACTACCTACTTTATCGTCCGAAAACCGCAGCTCTTTAGTGCCATATCGAGGAAAACGCGATTACAATCTAAATTTTTTCTAAAACATTCAATTTCAGACACATATCTGGAAATTTTGTCAGCATTTCGGCCTTTCCCGCAGGAACCGCAGTAGTTCGTTCGAAATCGAAGAGAGAGCTGTCTGCTTGGCAACGGCTCCAATGTTGTACGCAACCATAGGCATTCCATACACCACACAGCTCTTTTCATCCTGCCCAATGGTGTATGCGCCCTGTTGCCGCATGTGCAGCAATCCATTGGCGCCATCGCCCCCCATACCGGTCAGAATGATTCCCACCGCCTGTTTACCCGCTTTTTCCGCAACCGAGTCAAACAGCACTTCCACTGATGGCGCGTGTCCATTGACTTTCTCCGCCTCAAAAACGCGCACCGCATAACTTCCCCTCTCCTTGACCAGCTTCATTTGGAAGCCGCCGGGTGCAATCAGGGCTTTGCCCGGCACGACCGCATCGCCATTTTTGGCTTCCGCTACTTCCAGTTTACAAATATTGTTCAGCCGCTCGGCATACATGCGGGTAAAGACCGGCGGCATATGCTGCACAATAACGATGCCGGGCAGGTCGCGCGGCAAATCACGGACAACCTCCAGAATCGCCTCGGTGCCCCCCGTGGACGCACCGATGGCAATAACCCAATCTTTATTCGCACATGCTTGGTTGGATGAAACCAATTCACTTTTTTTATATTGGCCAACTTTCGCGGTGGAGGCGATCTTGATCTTAATAATCATCTGTTGGATAAAGATCTGCACACTGCCGCCCTGCGATGCATTCGGCTTACCGACAAAATCCACCGCGCCCGCGTCCAACGCATCAAAAATGGATGCGCTCGCGCTGGTCACCATAACCGTCGGCAGCGGATGCTCCGCCATAATCTGACGTAAAAACGCCACGCCGCTCACACGCGGCATCTCGTTGTCCAACGTCATTACATCCGGTTCCAGCTCCATAATCTTGTCGCGTGCGGAAAAGGCATCCTGTGCCGTACCCACGACCTCGATGGATGGGTCCTGTGAGATGCCACGCACCATCACCTCCCGGAACATAATGGAATCGTCCACAACCAACACGCGAATCTTACGTTTAAGTCCCATTCTATTCATCCCTCCGGTAGACTGCGGGCATGACATATTGGAACGGCGTCGCCCCCCGCTCGATAGATTCCGAATGCCCGATGAAAAGATATCCGCCCTTTTCGAGGCACTGGTAGAACTTGTTGACCAGTGCAATTTTTGTGTCGCGTTCAAAATAAATCATCACGTTGCGGCAGAAAATCACATGAAACTTTTGGCGAAACGGAAAAATCGCCGTCATCAAATTGAATGGCTGGAACAAAACATCCCGTCGAACCGCCTCTTTGACATGCATCCCTTTTTCCATTTTTTCAAAATATCGCATTTTCCATAGAGCGGGCATGTTGTTTACTGATTCGACCGGGTACACGCCTTCTTTTGCAATTGCCATGGCCCGCTCTGAAATATCAGTTGCAAGCAACTGCGTATTCCAAGCCGGCAGCCGCCCCGCAAAGCGGTCTTTCAAAATCATTTGCAATGTATAAGGTTCCTCGCCAGTGGAACAGCCTGCGCACCAGACGCGCGCATGGCGGGCAGTTTCTGTTGATTCTATATGCGGCAGAACCGTATCGCGAAAATAATCAAAATGATTGGATTCCCGCATGAAGTAGGTGTGGTTTGTAGTCAGCCGATTGAGCAGCGTCGTAATCTCCTGCCCCGAGCCATCAGCGAAAACCGCATTCAAATAAGTATGAAAGTCCGCAAACCCTCTCTCGGTGATCATATTGCTGAGCCGTCCCTCGATCAGCACTTTCTTTTTGGAAAGATTGATCCCGTATTTCTGCCGCATATAGCCGGTCAATCGTTCAAAATCCGCCTGTCCAATTGTAAGCAAATGATAGATTCCCCTCTCTCCAGTCATTTCCATGCAGCCCCTGTGTCCCGCAGCCAAAGCGCAAGCCGCGGCAGGCGATAAAAGAAAAGCCCGGAACACCTGTCGGCGCCGTGGCTTTTCCAACACACTATTGTGCCGCGTTGTTGATAGCGTCCAAGTCATCGTCCGAAATCAGCTTTTTGCAGTCGAGCAGCAGGACAACCGATGTATCCACTTTGCCGATTCCCTTGATATACCGGTTCTGGAAGCCGGTCTTATAGCTCGGCGGAGGCACAATATTTTCGTCGTTTATATTCATGACTTCGGCCACGCTGTCCACAATCAGTCCAAGCAGGATTTCTTCAATATCAATGACAATGATGCAGGTACGGTCTGTATAGCCGATTGGTTCTTTTTTAAATTTCAATCGCATGTCGATCACCGGAATGACCTTGCCGCGCAGATTAATAATGCCCTTTACATAATCCGGCACTTCAGGGACAAACGTAATCGGCTGGATGCCGATGATCTCGGTCACAAATTTAATCTCAATGCCGAATGTTTCCTTGCCCAGTTCAAATGTCAGATATTTGCCGCGCTGGGTGTCTTCTTCGCCTGCAACCGTCAGTTGCTGTTCCATATCTTCCATTGCACTGGCTCCCTCTGTTAAACAAAATGTTTCCAAACCGTCAACCAATCACACGGTCGATCAGCCCTTTGGCGTTCAAAATCAAACTGATGCTGCCGTCCCCAAGAATCGTGCAGCCTTCGATCCCGGAATCCTTTGTATGGCACCGGATGAGATATTGCGGCAGCGGTTTGACAACCACTTGCTGTTCTCCCAAGAGCTCGTCGGCGAAAACACAGGCCGCCTGGTTTTCCCCTTCCACCATGATGAGGATGCCCTCATGCAGTTGGCCGACCTTAGGCGTGATGCCAAATAATTTATGTAATCGAATAATGGGGTAAACATTGCCGCGAATCATAATCATTTCATTGTTGTCGTTATCATACAGGATGCTGCCCTCTTTGGGACGGAACGATTCTTTGATGGATACAGTGGGCAGCGTGTAAATGTTGCCGCCGACCGAAAGCTCCATTGCGTCCGCGATGGCAAGGGTCAGGGGGATGACAATGGTCATCGTGGTGCCTTCGCCTTTGATGCTCTTAATGGAAATGCTGCCGCCGACTTCCTCTATATTCTGCTTGACCACATCCATACCTACACCGCGCCCGGAAAACTCTGTCACCTTTTCGTTGGTAGAAAAACCGGGAAGCATGATCAGTGAAAAAATTTCACGGTCGGTCATGTCTTTTACCGGCTTGGTGAGCAGACCGTTGGCCTGCGCCTTGCGGATGATTTTTTCCTTATCAAGCCCAGCACCGTCATCCGAAACAGAGATTTTCACATCCCCACCCGCATCCTGTGCAGAAAGCGTGATGCGCGCCTTCCGCGGTTTACCGGCCGCGACGCGTTCCTCTTCCTCCTCAACGCCATGATCCATGGCGTTGCGAATCAAATGCATCAACGGGTCAGAAAGGTGGTCGATGATGTTTTTATCGACTTCAGTATCTTCCCCTACTGTGACAAACTCCACGTCCTTGCCCAGCTTGCGGCTCATGTCGCGCACGATGCGCTGCATCTTGCGGAACGTGCCGCCGATAGGCACCATGCGGATAGACATCACGATATCCTGCAACTCGTCAGTCAGTTTACGCAATTGGCGCGAGGCTTTATGGAAGTTGCCGAGCTCCAGCCCCGCAAGGTCCGGGTTCTTAGTCACCATAGACTCGGAAATCACCAGCTCGCCCACAAGGTTCATCAACATGTCCAATTTATTGACATTCACGCTGATGAGATTGAGCTTTGCGCCCTTGTTGGCTTCCGGCTGCTGGGTAGCCGGGTGGTTTTTTGTCATTTGCTGCGATGTGGGCTGCTGCTTTTCTTCCGGTTGGGCAGCGGTCTCTTCCTGCGGTACGGATGACTTTGCTTCAGCCGCCTCCGGTTCGCCCGCAGCGCACACATCCTCGTCATAAGAATCGACTGCCAGCAGTTCATACGACTTTAAGTACAAGGATTCGTCAAAAACAGAGCGGATTTTTTCTTCCGTCTCCGCCGTGGTAAAGAAGGCATCGAACCCGTGCTTTAAAATGACTTCGGACGATGTGCCAAGCAAATCTGCCGGATTGGTATACAGCTCCGCCGTACATTCCGAAAGGTTGCGCACAATGGTAAACGCCCGCAGGTTTTCCATCTGCCCGCCTTCTTCAAAGACCAGATGCGCCGCGTATTTTTTCCCGTTTTCCTCTTCCGGGCGGGTCGAAACGGATGCCGAAGACTCTGCTTCAGACGTCTGCACTTCGGCGGCGGCCGCTTCCGTAACCGATGCAGCGGAAACAGCAGGCTCCATCTCTTTTACAGACGATGCCTTTCCGGAAATCTGATCCAGATACTCTTTAATATTCTGCTCAATCTCCGATGCATCACCGTCTTCGTTCTGCCCGTTTTCGATCTTGGCCACTTCCGCTTTAATAAAGTCAGCGCCGGCAAGCACCAAATCACAAACAGTAGAAATATCAAGGTGTTCCGGATGGTTCTCACGAATATAAAAAAACAGATCCTCCACCGCGTGGGCCAAGGTAGAAATGCCATTGAACGCCATCATGGCGGAAGATCCTTTGATTGTGTGCATGATACGGAAAATCTCATTGATATTCTCCGTGGAAAGGCCGCCGTCCTTTTCCGTATCCAACATGATATCTTCTAATTGATCGAGCAGCTGGTTTTCCTCATAGATATACATTTCCAGCATGGAACCCATTCCATTGTCGTCCATATTCCGTCCCCTTTACCATTCTTGCAGAAAACCATCCAGGAAAGCAACCGTGTCAGTTCGGCGCCGATACCATGGCCTGCCGGATTTGCTCGGAAAGCACTGCGTCCCCGCAACGTTCCAACGCCTGCTGATAATACGCCCGGGCTTGTACATGCAGACCCATGCGTTTATAAATATCACCCGCATTGTAAGCAAGATCCACATCATCAGGAAACCGAGACAGTCCTGCTTCTACGGTCAAAACCGCCTGCTCGTCCTGCCCCAGGCAATAATGTGCAACCGCAGTCAAGGAATACCATGCCGCATCCGGCTCCGCAAGCTCGCGCAGCATGTCCAAGGACGCGCGAGCAACCATAAATTTCCCTTGTTCAATTTGTTTTGTCACACGTGCCTGCTCACCGGGCATATCCGGGCGCTTGTCCGCTCGAAAAGCACGCAGCCGTTCTACAATCAAATCCAGCATCGCATCCGCATCCGGCTCTGTGTAGCCCCATGCCTTTGCCAAACGAATCCGGTCTTCCGCTTCACCGATACGGCCCATACGGTACGTATAGTATCCGCGCAGAAACAATGTATCGGGTGTCCGAGGGGCATAGTGGATTGCAATCAACGCTTCTGGATATTCACAAAGATCCTCAAGTGCCAATGCAAAATTCTTTGCCATTTCTTGATCCATTTTGGTCACCGCGAGGCGTGCCAGCGCATCCGCTTGTTTCCGGCCTTTGATTCGGTCAATTTCCGCCACAAGGCCCGCCAATTTTGGCACCCACTCCGGCTCGATTTCGAAAGCATCCTCTTCCAGCAGAATCCGGCTGTATGGCGGCGCTACGCGCAGTGCCTGCTCCGTATAGTCCGCATCTTGTGCCAACCGCGCACAGAGCAGCGCCCGCATGGCGGTATTTTCCTCATGGTCAAGCTGATAACGCACAAGGAACAGCGCGGCTGCTTCGCGGTACTGTCCTTGTCCCGCCTTGATAAATGCCGTGATGTTGGCGTCCAGTTGCTCTGAATTTTGATCCGTACGATATTTTGCATAACAAAGCAGCAGGGCCTCCGACATATAATTGACCATTAGGCCAGCCATCAGCCTCTTCATTTGTCCATCGTTCAGCGAGCGGATGATACCCTTTAAAAATACCTGCACATCCTCCGGTTTCTGCTGCTTGAGTAAATAAAAGAAACGTGTGGAAGCAATGTTAGAACCCGGTTGTTTGAGACCCTCCAGATAAAAATCAAATGCGTTGCCAAGATCTCCGATACCCTCACAGCAAAGGCCACGCAGACAGGCAAGATTTCCTCCCTGGACTTTTGCTGAATTCATTTCTAGATCATCGTAGCTTTCCGCCAGCTGTTCAGCTTGACGCAGTTTATCCAAAGCCTGCTTAAATAAATGCTTGCGTGTAAACAAATGGCCCTGACAGCATAACGCATCCGGATGCTGGGGGAAATCGCTTGCCAGCCGTTCAACCCATTTTTCTTCTTCCTGATAGGAGAATGGGTTGTCCTTCTGTAAAATATGGATTAGGTTTAAATACGCTTTTACTTGAAGACCAGTCACCTGCACATGATATGTATTTTTATCTTGAAAATAAAGAAGGGCTTCTTCTTTTGCACGAACATAATCATTCATAGAAAAATAGGAATCACATAAATAGAGGTGAAGCACACATTGTTTGGCGGGATCTGCTTCTTTCTCTAATTGCCTCTCTAACAGCGCAACATTGCGCTGACCCTTTTGGACATTTAAATCGGAGGAATAACCCGTGTGATACAAAAAGAACCAGCTTTCATGAACAGTCAGCGGAGAAAGCGGGGCGCCATCGAGCGTCTGTAGACTTTCATGAATCGGATACCGATAGCGAAGGCCCCTTTGAAAAAGACGGATTTGAAAAACCTCCGCCCGTGATTCTCCGGTGACCCGATCAATATTTTTCATACGGCAGCCCACGCAGTTATTGCCACGCTGTTCCGCAATCGTAATGGCCTCTCTCAGCCGCTTACCGCAATCCGGACAAAAGTACTCATCCGCATCCAAAAACACGATCCAATCTCCATTTGCCTGATCGAGGGCAAAGTTTTTGGCCGCCGCAAAATCGTCACACCAGTCAAAATGCAATACCGTTGCACCGCATTGCTCAGCAATGCGCACGGTGCCATCGGTGGAGCCAGTGTCCACCACAATGATCTCATCAACAAAATCCCGATAGCTATCCAAACTGCGGGCAATATTATCTTCTTCGTTTTTTGCAATCGTACAAGCCGATATCTTAAAAGGGCGTGTTGCCCGAACATGTGCTTTCATATTTTCACCCTACTGTATGATAGCATAATTTGCAGAGAAAATCAGCTATAAACCTATGAAAACGATATAATTTCATACAACCATCATAGAAAAAAGGGCGGGGCTTAAGGCCCGCCCTTTTAAAAACAAAATTGTTCTTATGATTTGAGAAGAGAAAGCATCCCC